>JAGOCT010000032.1 GCA_017998585.1 Candidatus Cloacimonadota bacterium
AAGTACAATTGCCAATCTTCTGTTGACATTAGCACCAGTTACTCTTTCAAATATTCTTGCGCCTTCGCGATTGAATTTTAAAGAAATATAAGGTTGATTTGCATTTTTAAAATCATTTTCACTTGAGATTCTGACAATTGCTTCACTCAGATATTTACCTTCCAGTTCTGCACGATTGTATAAGAAATAAACAGGGACATCACCATTAGGATTTTGAACATCTTCTTTGCCTAAAAGGATCTGATAACCTGTTGGAATATTGTTGGTAAAAGTAGTATCAGCAAGTAATTTTTTAAAATCTTCTTTATATTCTTTTGATATTGTAAATGGGTCCATACCTGAGTTGATAATCATTGTAAAGTACTTTTCTTTATCATCCACACTCAAAGAATCTGTTTTTAAAGAGTCACTTTTTGTTTTAAGTAATGGATCAGTAGAAGGGCTGTCAGCTTTTAAGTCTTTAAAATTATGTTTAGCCAGATTTTTTGCCATATAGGCATCTAATCTGTTCACAAGCATTTTAGTTTCTTCATCTTGTAATAATAATTTAAATTCGAGAAGCGCAGTTTTACCGATCAGATCTTTAGCTCTTTCTGAATCTTTTAATCCTGGTAACTGAATCACTATCTTGTTTTCACCCACTAATTGAATAGAAGGTTCTGCCACACCAAAATAATCCACACGGTTACGGATTACTTCCAATGCTGTTTTAACAGCACTTTCTTTGTCTTTTTGAGGTACATTTGTTAAGTCAACATACAAGTCAATCTGTGATCCGCCCTGTAAGTCAAGACCCAGTTTCAGCTTTTCAGGCCAGATCTTTTCAGAAATGAAAGATGGTCTTTCGCTGATTAATACGGGTGCTAAAAAGTAGAGGGTTACCAAGATGAAGATCGTGATTACGATTGCACGGTATTTTGATTTTTTCATTCGAACTCAACTCCCTTTATTTTATTTTATTATTTATGGATTTCCTTATCAGGATTGATTTCAAAATCCAATATACTTTATTCTCATTATAAGATCAGAATAAGTACAAATTACAAAAATCTCATTTATCTTAAATCAGTCAAGTAAATAATCAACAATTTTATGTATTGATTGTTTTAAATCTGAATTTTAAACAGATAAGCAATATTTCGAGACTGTATCTGTTGTAACTTTTCAAACGAAATTAGACTATTCTGTTCACAAATCCAATCACATATCTGACTGATTTGTTCGTACTTCGTAACAATATCCTGCATTTGATTGCATAAATGAATCTCAATATCACTTTCAAAGACATAGCGTTCTGTCTGGATAATATGCAAAAGTGTTTTCTCATGTATAACTGGCCAAAACTGCCTTGAGCTGATAGAAATGTAAATATCAAATCCTTTATAAATCTCTATAATTTCCTGATTCCCTGTAAAACCATGTAATATACCCCGAATTTTTGGAAAATTGTTTTTAAGAATTTTGGCAAGCTCGTAATAAGCTTTAACACAATGAAAAACGACTGGTACATCATATTGACTGGCAATATCCAATTGAGGCAATAATAATTTGATTTGTTCTTCCATATTTTGATATCGTTTGTCTAGACCACATTCACCTATTCCAACTATCTGCTTGTTTTTTATAAACTCTTCAATATCACTTAAATCAAAATCAGGCAAATGTTCAAAATATACATAAGGGTGCAAACCAGCAGTATATAGCGTCTTAATGCCTGGTATTGAAATAGCTAAATCTTTTATTGCTGAAATTGAACTAATAAATAAATTGTAATGATTTTCATTCCAAAATTTAACTAATTCGGTTTGGCTTATCAGATTCTGACAATCTAAATGGCAATGTGCATCGATCATTATAATTCCTTATCCACTTTAATCATTGTGTATTTCTTAGTTCAGATACTAAGCTTACAATTTAGAAATTAAGGGTTATTTTCTGAAAGATTGCCATTAAGTCAAATCATTTTTTAATTACTTATGCCTGATAATATTGTCCTTAAAATCTAATTAACCTCAAAGTGGTGATATGATTACAGAAAGCTATTGACAGGGTACCCCCTTTAAAAATATCAGTAATAAAGAAAGGGGAGTATGAAAAAAGTATTAATCATAACTTATTATTGGCCTCCATGTGGAGGAGTTGCTGTACAACGATGGCTTAAAATAAGCAAATATTTATCTCTTTTTGAATGGTTGCCTACAGTGATTACAACAGAGAATGGTGATTATCCATTTCTAGATGACACGTTAAACAATGAGATATCCCCTGATTTAAAAGTAATCAGAACTAAAACACCTACCTTTAAAAATATTTTTAAAGCTTTAACTGGTAAAAATGAAAGCCTTCCCTATGGGTCTCTTAAGGCTTCCAAAGAAGACTCAATTATAAAAAAAATACTCTTTTTTATCAGATCTCAAATGGTGATTCCGGATGCAAGGGTTATCTGGAATAAAAACGCCCTGAAGGCAGCCGAAAAAGCTATTTTTAGCGGGCTTTATGAAGCGGTTATCACAACAGGTCCTCCTCATTCCACTCATTTAGTAGGACTTGAACTTAAAAAGAAATATAAACTTACATGGATTGCAGATTTCAGAGATCCATGGACAAATATTTACTATTATCAGAGCTTTAAGCGAAATTTTTTAATAAAATCGATTGACAGGTTTTTAGAAAAAAAGGTTATTTCTCAGGCAGACAGTATTGTAACAGTCTCAGAGCAAATAGCAAATCTTCTTGCTCCAGGTAAGGCTCTGGTAATTCCTAATTCTTTTGATCCTGATGACTATATCAATTTTCGGTATGAAAAAAGTGATAAATTTAGAATTAAGTTTATTGGTAGTCTGACATCATCCAGAAAAGCAGAAGTATATCAAACGATCCGGTGGTTTGATCATTTAGCAAGTGAAAATCGTATGTGTATAGAGTTTTCTGTCATTGGCAATCAGACTCCATTTGAAAAAGAGATAGACCCAGCTCATATTTTTTTAAAAAATATAGGTTTTATTCAACATAAAAAAGTGATTGAAGAATGTGTTAATTGTGAGCTTCTTCTCTTAGTAATCAATCAAACTACCAGTAATGAAGGCATTTTAACCTATAAACTGTTTGAGTATTTAGGTTCACAAACAAAAATAATAGGAATAGGCCCTGTTAATGGAGATGCAGCAAAAATATTAGATATGGCTAATGCTGGAAAAATGTTTGATTATCATAATCAGACAGATTTTTCTGATTTTGTTAAAACAATTTATAAATCATGGGAAGAAAACAACTTATTGCGAAATAAACAAGAACTCATTCAGTTTTCAGCTCCTTATATAGCCTCTCTTTTTTCTCAAGCGTTGAGTAGCTCAGTAAAGAAAAAATAACAAGGATTTTTATGTTACAGGATAAGCATATTTTATTAGGTGTAAGTGGTGGAATTGCTGTTTATAAAGCGATTGAACTTGCCAGTCTTCTAACTAAAGCTGGTGCGCAGGTTAAAACTATCATGACTGAAAATGCAATGGAATTTGTCAGTCCACTTTCGTTTAAGTCTATTACGAAGCAATCCGTTTCTTATAAATTATTTGATGAAGATGCACCAATTGAACATATATCTCTCGCAGATTGGGCAGATATTTTTATTATTGCTCCCGCAACAGCCAATATCATTGGTAAGATTGCCAATGGTATTGCAGACGATTTGCTCTCAACCAGCATAATGGCAGGTAAAGCTAAAAAAATTATTGTTCCGGCAATGAATATCAATATGTACGAAAATCCGATAGTTCAGAAAAATATAACATTCTTAAAAACAAATGGATATCTGATAATGGAACCGGAAACAGGCTATCTTGCTTGTGGTTATATAGGAAAAGGAAGATTCCCTGATCCTGTTGAAATTCTCGATTTTATCAAAATTAGTTCATTAACAGAGATGATACTTCAAAATAAAAAAGTACTTATTACTGCAGGGGCTAGTCGTGAAAAGATAGATCCGATGCGTTTTATTTCAAACCGTTCTTCAGGTAAGATGGGAATTTCGCTTGCAAAAGCGGCATGTGTTATGGGAGCTGAAGTAAAATTCATTCATGCTTATATAGAAGATAAAATACCTTATTATATCGAAACAGTAAAAGCTGAAACAGCTAATGAAATGTATAATGCCGTCATGAATATCTATGCTGATTACGATATCATCATAATGTGTGCTGCTGTTGCTGATTATACAATAGAAAACCCTGCCTCAGAAAAGATTAAAAAGGCCGATAATATGAGTTTATCACTGGTTAGGACAAAAGATATTCTTTTTGAATTAGGTCAGATTAAACATGAAAATCAACTACTAATCGGTTTTGCAGCAGAATCAGAAAACATTATTGAAAATGGAATGAGCAAGTTGACCAAAAAAAACTGTACCTGTATCGTGGCCAATTCCTTATATACTTCCGGTAAACATGACACAGAACAGATACTCATTTTTAAAGACAAACAAATAGCAGTAAAAGGCAGTAAACTGGAAACTGCCTGTCATATTTTGAAAGAAATCAGCCAATGAAAACAATTCTGATCGTTGGTGCTAACAGTAATATTGGTTCATTTATCGCGAATCATTTAATTTCTGAAAATCACCGGCTTATCTTACATTATCATCACAACAAACACCGAATAGAAAGTTTGCTTAAACATCCATCAGTATCTGAAATTCAGTTTGATCTTTGTGATTATTTATCAATCCATAATGCTTTTCAAAAATTCTACGATGAATCTAAAGAGGAAACATTGTTTCCTGATTCAGTGATTGTATGTGCCACAGAAAGAAGCTCTGATTTTCAAAAACTGGCAGACACAGATATCCGTTTAACGGAAAAAATCATTCAAACTAATTTAACAGGTGTGTGTTATCTTTTGAATATACTCTTACCTTATCTCAGAAGCAATTCTGCTTCAAATATTGTCTTGTTTGGATCAAATGTCAGTCGAATCGGACTTAGTCAGGGCAGTGTTTATGCTGCAACAAAAGCTGCTATTTCAAATTTGGTACGATCTCTTGCGAAAGAAGAAGCCGAACACAATATTTTAATCAACATTGTTTCACCTGGTCCAGTTCAAATTGACTCTACTCAATTTGCACCTGAATACAGACGTTTCAGGGAAGATTATTATGAAAGACAAATCCAGACAATCCCTTTAAACAGGTTAGCTGGATTCAATGATATATATCAAATTGTCCATTTTCTGATATTTAAAAACTCTTATATGACCGGAGAAGAATTCTATGTAACAGGAGGAGCTCTGTGAAAAATGTTTTATGCATCGTTTTTCTTTTATTCTTATGCTCAACTTACCTCTTTTGCTTTCAGGATGGTGAAAAACTAACTTTTGACATTAAATATGGAATGGTTACTGCAGGAACTGCTATACTTGAAGTTAAAACGATTCAACATAATAATCGTCCATCATGGAAGATCACATCAAATGCATCAACAAATGGTTTTTTTGACAAACTTTTTAAAGTAAGAGATTATATTGAATCCATCTGGGACAAAGAAACCCAGGTATCTTACAAATTTACAAAACTTCTTCAAGAAGGAGGATACAGACAGCACAGAATTCATACCTACTATCCAAATGAAAACTACACGATCTACTCTAGATACAGATATAAACAGAAATTCTTTAAAAACACCCGTATTGACATTCCATCTAAAACACAAGATGTGTTCTCAGCATTTTATTATTCTAGACTACAAAAACTGGAAGTAGGTAAACCCTTGCAGATAAATGTAACAACTGATGGGAAAAACCACTTAGCAAAAGTTTTGGTTTTAAGAAAAGAAACAATAAATACCATTTTTGGGAAAAAGGAATGTTTAGTCATTAAACCCGATTTGATTGGAGAAGCAATTTTCAAACAGTCAGGAGAGATATTGATCTGGATAACAAATGATGACTATAAAATACCCGTTTTAATGGAAAGTAAAGTTATTTTCGGTAGTTTTAAAGCTGTACTTAGTAAAGCTGAAAATGTCCAATTGAAGGTTATCAATGAATAAAACAGACTTGTTAAAAAAAAGCAGTTATCATTATGAACTGCCTGATGATTTGATTGCTCAATATCCCCTTGCTGATCGATCAGGATCAAGATTGTTAAAAATAGACAAAAAAAATCAAACAATAAGCCATGATTATTTTAAAAATATAATCGACTTTTTTAAACCTGGCGATGTTCTTGTTATGAATGCCAGTAAAGTAATACCTGCTAGACTCATTGGGTATAAAAGTACTGGTTCAAAAATTGAAATATTCATGCTTAACCCTGTTGAACCATCTATATGGGTTTGTTTAGTAAAACCAGGAAGAAAAGTTAAGTTAAATAGTGTCATCCATTTTTCTGAAAATTTCTATGGGAAAGTGATTGATTATGCAGAGGAAGGGGCAAGAAAAATCCAGTTCTTTATCAAAAACCATGAAGATGGTCTGTTTACTCATTCTTTACTCATGGATGAAATAAAAAAAGTTGGGAAAATACCCTTACCACCCTATATTCACAGAGAATCAGAATTATCTGATCAAGAAAATTATCAAACGGTCTATGCCAAAGAAGAAGGTTCTGTAGCCGCCCCGACAGCAGGGCTTCATTTTACCAACAATCTACTGAATCAACTTCAAGCCAAAGGGGTAATCCTTACTGAAGTCATTCTCCATGTAGGACTTGGTACTTTTCGTCCAGTACAGACTGATGATATTTTAAATCACAAGATGCATAGTGAATATTGTACTATCAGCAGTGAAACGGCTCAAATTATTAATAATGCGAAGTTAGAAAACAGAAGAGTAATCGCAGTAGGTACAACCAGTGTCAGAACACTGGAAAGTTTTGCTACGCATCATATATTGAACCATGGATCAAAATGGACAGATATTTTTATCTATCCAGGAAAGAAGATTCAAATAGCAGATGCACTCATAACGAACTTCCATATGCCAGAATCAACCCTCATGATGCTTGTCTCAGCATTTGCAGGCTATGAATTAATAATGAATGCTTATACGCAAGCGGTTAAAGAAAAATATCGTTTTTTTAGCTATGGAGATGCATGTCTGATATACTAAATCATCAAAAGCTGAATATTCTTCAATATCATTTTAAAGAAGTTACTTCAACCATGGATATTGCTGAAAATCTGATTGAAACGAATAAACTGACTCAGGATTTTGTTGTTTGCGCTGACACACAAACGAACGGAAGAGGGAGAAAGGGTAATAAATGGATTTCATATAATGGCGGATTATGGTTTACTTTAGGACTTTATCACTATACGTTTTTCCCCAGTCTGATGATTTTTACAGGTATCATGTTAAGAAGAACACTTCAAGATATGTTTCAAATTTCCAATCTTACAATCAAATGGCCAAATGATATCTACATAGACAATAGAAAATGTTGTGGTATCATTGCAACATATAATCCCTTAACAAAATATCATCTGATTGGCATTGGAGTTAATACGAATAATAAGATTTCCTGTTTAAACGCTTGTTATCAGGGAGTTTCTTTATCAGATGTTTTAGGAGAATCTATATCAAATAACAATATACTTAATTTTTTTTTAGAAAACTACTATAATAATCTGCAGATATATCAGGAAAGTAATTTATTAACATTTCTTGATGAATTTGAAAAGAACCATCTGTTGAATTCTCATCATATTCAGGTTGATTGTGGAAATGAGATAGTTAAAGGATATTGTGAAGGCATTCAAGCAGATGGAAGCCTTCTTATTAAACAAAATGATTCGTCTCTAAAAACAATTTATGCAGGGACTGTCACTGTGTTAAATCCTTAGTCACTATAACAACTTTTTTCAAATTATATACGGACACAGTTATCTGAGTACCTGATATATTTTTTCTTTTAGCAACAGAAAATCAATTGGTTTTTCGATTACATCATTAAACCCATATTTTCTGTAATCCATAAGTGTTAACTCAGTCTTTAATCCTGTTGACAAGAAAACAGGCATATCCTGATATTTATCACGAATCAGACGAATAGTTTCTTTAGCTCCCATACCTTCAGCAACAACTAAATCAAGAATTACTACATCAAATTGATTATCTTGGGATAATACCTGCATAACCTCTTCCCCATTCTTTACCAAAACCACCTGGAAACCGAGTTTGTTTAGATATTCCAAAGCAATATCTAAAACTAACTGTTCATCATCCATAAACAATATTTTAATTGTTTTATCAAAGTGTTTATCAGGTTCAATAATGTGTTGAGAAGCGGGTCTTTGAGGCAAAAAGATTTCAACACATGTTCCCTCATGCAATACTGAAGTTAATTTTGTATAAGCATTTTGAGTGATTAATTGGTGAAATGCTTGAGTTAAACCTAATCCTTCTTTATTTTTCAAAGAGAAATAAGGCTCATATACTTTCTCCAAATAGAGAGAATCAATACCATTGCCTTTATCACATATCTTGATGCTAATATAATTACCCGGAATTAGACTATATATATTTTTATTAAGCATCTCTGTTTCTTTAACAACGATACTAATAATACCTCCGGCAGGCATGCTTTCATAAGCATTTTCTAAAATTTTAGATATTGCACTGATGGTCATCTCTTTTTCAACATAGACGGGTGATAATCCATCAGGGATATCAAATTTAAATTGAATATTGTCTGGTTTCTTAAATTCTATTTGTTCAAGTAAAAGAGAAATTGAAAAATAGTCTCTTTTTAAATGGCTTTTGTGTTCAAGTGGAAAAATTTTCTGAGTTAATTCTTTCGCTTTTATTGATGCCTCTTCTGCTTTTTTGATACGATCGAGCATTGATGCAGGAATATCAGGGCTCAGTTTTAATAAAGCAATATGTCCCATAATGGCTGTAAGAATATTATTAAAATCATTTGCTATATGCAAACTTGACTTTTGCAAAATCTCCAAGTTTTTAAGTTTTAAGAGTTCTTTCTGCATTTTGATGATATAAGATAAATCCTTAATCATAACCAATATAAAGGTTTTTCCGTCCTTATCTTTAAATTTTGTCAGAGAAACAGACATATGTTCAATAAATCGTTTTTCAGAATTTATAAACTCAATTCTACAGTCATGAATCATCAGACTTTTATTGAATTCACTACTCATTAGTAATTCATTTGATATGACCTCATGATTACTGATATTGATTAATTCAAAAATTCGCTTACCAATAATCTCTTCTTTTCTTAATCCACTTTTTTCGGAAAAATATAAATTTGAATACAGTATGTCGCCATTTTGGTTAACACAAACAAGCATATCATTCATATGATCCAACAAATCATGTAATTCAGTTATTTGTTTATTCATCATCTGTATTTCATTTTGGTATTGGCTTACTTCATGAAGTAATATTATACGGATACTATTTGAAAGAATTTCTGTTCTATGGTTAACAATTTCAAAATAACGATCATTCTTGTTTAGATCAGTTAGCCTGATTCTTGTATTGTTCTCAAGCATATTAGAGTTATTGCAAAATAGAATCTCAGAAAACATATTATAATCCTCTGCTGAACAAATCTGTTTTAAAATTTCAGCATTATTGGTTATTTTAACATTTTCAAATCCTTTAATCATGTTTAGAGAAGTGCTGACATAAAGAACTTCATTTTTTTGATTTAACATTATCATGAAATCAGAGTTAGCTGCTAGAATCTTATCATATTGTTTGAGTTGATACAAATATTGTTTTAATGATAATTCAAAATCGAGTGTCTCTCTAAAAATTAAAACGCTTATTTTTCGCAAAGTATCAATAGGTATCTCCATTTTAAAGATTTGTAACAATTTGATTGTACTATCCTGAACTTTTACATTTACTTCAGACCAAATATAATCTTGATTAATCCAAGTCTGTTCAGTATTATTTGAAAATAAATCATGAATCTTCTTATCCAAAACATCTTCAGAGTTTATTCCAAACAAATCACAAAACATTGAATTCACAAACAGGATAGTAGAAGAGTTTTGTGCAATTAATACAGGATATGGAATATCTTTAATCATTTTTTTTATAGAATCGAAATCAAAACCCTGTTTGTTTAGGTTAGAAATTGTCAAAACATAGTATGATTCCATATTATTGATAAAGTTGTTTACAATGATTTTTACATGATTATTTTTATGAGAATTTATAGTCAAATCAGTATCACAAACAAAAGGTAATCGATTTTTGGAGAAATGGTTCTTAACCTGAGTGATGATACCAGGATTAAATAAGTCAATTATATTGTTTGGTAATATGTTATGATTGTCATTCTCGTTGATAAGATCCAAAAAGAGATTGTTCACTTTTAATATTGTTCCATCTTCATTGAACAATAAATGAATATCTGGTAGATTTGTAAATACATCATTTAACAGGTTATTGTCAGAAGCACAATCAGATAATGTATTAATAAGAGAAATATTATCAAGAAAATACAACTGGTAATGATTGTCCAGATTATGGACTTTTACAATTAGTACACTTAAATCTTGCTTTATAAGTGGATGTTTTATTTTTATTGTTCTAAAAGCAGTATCAGATAGATTTGTTAATTCATTATATTGTTCTGTTAAATCATTTAAATTAAAATGATTTATTTCTTCAATAAAATTAAAGTGTTGTTTAAAGGATTGATTTGTTTTAATAACTTCGTTATTATTATTATAGATCAACCATGGATATGGATAATTTTCATTTATTTCTTTGATATGTTGATAAATACTCAGTTTTCCTTTTCTCTTAAGTAGTAAATATATGAATAATACAAATAATACAAAACTAGT
>JAGOCT010000033.1 GCA_017998585.1 Candidatus Cloacimonadota bacterium
GTTGTTCTGGAGAAGAGGCTGTTGGAATCGATAAAACCCCTCCTTCAAAACCAAACATTTTTAGTCATATTGGTGATACCGGAGATGGTTGGGTGGCTGTCCCTACATTAACAGACAGCATTTTTGTAAATGATCAGAATAATGGGATTGATGCAGTCCCAACTGGAAATAAAATCAGAATTCATTGGGACCATATGTTAGATAAGGACTTAAAATTAATAAGAATTTTCAGGTTTGCATTAGGGTATCAGCCTGTCAAAATTGATTCAATAGCTCCTAATAATGAAGAATATGAAGACGAACTGAGTAACATTGGTGATTTACCTGCTTTGGAAACCATGTGGCATTATTATATTCAGGCAGTAGATCATGCAGGTAATAAGACGACATCTGATACTGTCTCTTACCGCCTGATTGAAAAGGCTTCTCTCATTTATCCTCAGGATAATGCTCAGCTGATGAACTCCAACATTACTTTCAGCTGGTATAAATTAAGAGATGTTGAGAAATTCAGGCTTATTATTTTCGACTCATATCAGCAGTATGTGTGGCATAGAGACCTTGATGTTGCTCTAGAAGAAAATATTATTGAATTAAATTATAATGGAGAAAATTCATTGCCTTCAGGAACCTATTACTGGAGGGTTGATGCCTTTAGAGACCGCATTGACGGAGGAACATTGTTTTATAGCGGATCTGAATCTTCAGAAAGGAAATTCGTCATTGAGTAAATATCACTTGACTAAAAGATTAATAAATAAAGAATGCCATTATCAGCCAGAGGAGGATTTGTGAAAAAAACTATTTTCACTTTCGTACTACTAAGTGTGTTCGCACTTTGTTTTGCTCAGTCAGCAGGATTGAGTGGAGGTTTATCAGGCTCGTCTGCCTACAGTTATTCAGGCACGATGAATGAACAAGACCAATTAAAAATTTATGTATATATTTGGGGGCAGGTCTCAAAACCTGGATTATATATTGTTCCTGATGATACAGATTTAATTACACTGATGTCATTAGCAGGTGGACCGACTGAGAATGCTAAATTAAAAACAATCAGAATTGTCAGACAAGATTTTACTACCGGATCAAAAGAAATTGTCTGGGTTGATATGAAAAAATATATTGAAAAAGAAAACGAAAAGGTAGAAATACCGATTTTAAAACCTGGAGATACTATTATTATCTCTGGGACATCATTCTATGCATTTTCAAAAGTTGCAGAATTTATGTCAAAAGTAGCAATTACACTGGGTGTTTATACCACTATTGAAAATATTACGAAGTAATGAGGGCTTATGGATAACAATTTTTTAAATGATCAGGAACATTTACAAGAACAAGAAGTCTCTTTAATGGATTATGTGAGAATCATATTCCAGTATAGCAGTTTAATTATTGGCATATTTGCTTTTGTAATGACAATAACCGTTATCTATACATTTACAGCTCCAAAAATTTATCAGGCCAGTGCAAAAGTACTGCTTGAAGAAAAAAGTGCTGGTATGGATCTGATGATGTTTTCACAGGGTTTAGGAAAATCTTCAATCAATAACAATATTGAAATTCTTAAAAGCCGTCCTGTGGTAACGCTTGGTTTTCAGTTAATGCAAAAATACCCGGATTATGATCTTTTCCCTATTATGAAAAGAGTTGAAGAGGGTGAAAATTATGATCCTGTCGATGCAATTATAAAGTCTGTAAAAGTTGAATCAAAGCGTGAAACAGATATCTTAACGCTTTCTTACGAATCAACAAGTCCCTCAGAAGCGATGATAATCGTCAACTCACTGGCTGATGCGCTTGTTCAACAGACAACTCAGACAGCCCGTACTGAATTTACCAATATCCGTGAGTTTTTAGAAACACAGCTGGACGCTATTTCCAGAAGACTCCAAAACTCAGAAGAAGAACTTAGAAATTATAAGGTTGAATCTGGAACATTTATGCTTTCCGAAGAAACCAAAAAATTAATTGAGAAATCTGCTGATGCCAGTGCAAAATTACAAGAATCTCAGGCTGAACTAGAAGTTTCTCAGAAGAACAGAAATCATTTAGTAGATGAATTAGTCAAGCAGGATACCTTATTATCAAATGTGAGCATGGCTATTTCTACAGCGTATATTGATAAATTACGAGATGACCTTGTCAGAAATAAAACAAAGATCATGACTTTGATGAACAACAATAATTATCCAGAAGATCATCCTGAAATAGTAAAACTCAATATGGCTTTGGATAATGCAAAAAACAGACTGAATGAAGAATTACAAAAAGCACTTAATATCCGTACCGGTTCTTCTGATGTTATGGGTTACAGAAATCAACTGACAACTAGAATTGCTGAAGCTGATATAAACTTAAATATTGCCCAGGCTAAAGTAAATAGTTATCAGACAATTGTTGATGATTACAATAAAAAAATGAGTAATCTTCCGGATGCTGAATTAGAATTGGCAAGACTTGAAAGAAATTATCAGATAGATGAAAAAATCCATGCCTTATTAACTGAAAAGTATGAAGATGCAAAAGTAGCAGAACAGGCTAAAATGGGTAATGTTCGTGTGATTGAACGTGCTGTGATGCCAAAAGATCCGATAAAACCCAAAAAGAAAATGAATATACTCATTGGATTTGTGATTGGTTTAGGTCTTGGAATTGGTGCAGCTATGGCACTTAATTCTATGGATACAAAAATCAGAACCCTTGATGATGTGGAACGTTTCGTAAAAGTGCCTGTGTTTGGAACAATCCCATACATGAGTACATCTGATACAGAAGAAGGTCAGGAAATCAGTGAAAAATCAGGCGAAGAACTTGTCTTGATGAAAGATGAAAAAACGAAAATTTCTGCCCGTCTGATTTCTCACTATGCGCCTAAATCACCTGTTGCCGAAGCGTATCGTACATTACGTACAAATGTTATGGCAAAGAAAAAACCAGGCCCTTTATCAATGGTGATTACCAGTTCCGGTGCCAGTGAAGGTAAATCAACTACATTGGCCAATCTGGCGATTACTATCGCACAAATGAAATCTAAAGTATGTCTGGTGGATTTCGACTTGAGACGTCCAATGGTTCATAACGTGTTTGAATTGGATAGAAATAATGGTGCTTCTGATTATTTGAGTGATGATTCTGTCTCAATAGATTCTGTTATTAAATCGTCTGCTGTTGAAAATCTGAGTATTATTACTTCAGGTGCTATTCCCCCAAACCCTTCAGAATTGATAGCCTCAAATAGAACTGATCAGATGATTAAGGAATTAAAAGAACGCTTTGATTTTGTTTTGTTTGATATGCCTCCAGTTATTGCGGTGACTGACTCGATGATTATGGCGAAGAAAGTCGATATGCTGATTTTAGTGATTCGTGTGAATAATACTGAAAAAGCAGTTGTACAAAGAACAAAATCAATGCTCGAAAACATTAATATCAACATATCCGGTATTGTAGTGAACGGTATTGTCCATGAGAAATACTACCGTGGCTACAGCTACTATTATTATTATTACTATTATTATTATGGTGAATCTTCAAAGAAAAAGAAAAATGGACTATTCTCTCGATTCTTACGCAAAAATTAATTTGTTTCTGGATGTTTTGTCAAAACTTCCTAATGGGTATCATGAGATACTTACCCTCTTCTCTGAAGTTGAATTGCATGATAAGTTAAAATTTTTTTTGACAAATAAGCAGGAAATAAAAATTGTGTCTAATATGGAGAGTCTTAATAACAGTGACAATCTGATTTTTAAGATAGCGTTCTATTTACAGAACAGATTTAGTGTAAAAAAAGGTGTTATCGTAGAACTAGACAAAATGATACCTGTAGCTGCCGGACTAGGCGGAGGTAGCAGTAATGCTGCAACAACTCTGAAGGCATTGTCTGTCATTTGGGACTTAAATTTAAATGATGAGACAATGCATGAAATCGCGTCCCAATTTGGAAGTGATATTAATTATTTTCTAACCGGTGGAACTGCTATAGGTCGTAACAGAGGTGAATTGCTTGAAAAATGTAACTTTATTGGAATTGATAATATTTTGTTGGTTAACCCTAACATCCCAATTTCAAGCAAAACTGCATATCAGGCTGTTACACTTAAAAAAGAAAACAATAACTGGATAGATTTGTTAAAAACATCAAATCCGGTCTATTGTTATAATAAACTGGAAGAGGGGATTATTCCACTTTACCCAATCATACAGGAAATCAAAAATCAAATGTATTCACTAAATGCAGTCAATACGATTATGTCTGGTAGTGGATCTACCGTGATAGGATTTTTTGATGATCCAATTAAATGTAAGAATGCCCAAGCCTGGTTTAAGAATAAAGGGTATTGGAGCTATATAACCACAACAAGAAGGAGACTGGAAGAATGAACATCACAGACGTAAAAGTATTCCCAAGAAACTCAGAACAATTAAAGGCTTTTGCCAATATCGTAATTGACGATGCTTTTATCATCAAAAACATTAAAGTCATCAACGGAAAAAATGGTTTATTCGTTGCAATGCCAAGCCAAAAGAGCAAAACTGGCGAATATAAAGATATCGCTCACCCTTTAAATACCGATACCAGAAATCATATTGAACAACTGATTCTGCAAAAATATAATGAAACAATAGCAGAACAACCTCAAGAATAGGTTAAGAATAACAATGTTTTCAAAACTAAAACTTTTTACCGGAAATGCAAATCCGGAACTGGCAAAGGAAGTCGCAACCTTTGCCGGTATTCCTTTAGGAGATGCAGAAGTCTTTAAATTCTCAAATGATGACACATTTGTAAAGATTAATGACAATGTACGCGGGGCTGATGCATTTATTATTCAATCCACATGTTATCCAGTAAATGATAATATGATGGAATTACTCATTATGATAGATGCATTGAAAAGAGCTTCAGCTCAACGTATCAGCGTCGTTATCCCTTATTATGGTTATGCTCGTTCAGATAAAAAAGACCAGCCAAGAGTACCAATTACTGCAAAATTAGTTGCAGACCTGATCACTGTTGCTGGTGCTGATCGTGTAATAACTGTTGATTTGCATGCTGATCAGATACAGGGATTCTTTAATATACCGGTGGATCATCTGTATTCAATTCCAATTTTTGCAAGATACTTTAAATCAATGGGAGTTGATGAAGATAATCTGGTCGTAGTATCACCTGATTCAGGAGGTGCAAATCGTGCCAGATCCCTTGCTAAGAGATTAAACTGTTCTCTGGCAATCGGAGATAAGAGAAGAACTGGAAATGACAATAATGCAGAAGTTCTGAATGTGATCGGTGATGTAAAAGGAAAAGTAGCAATTTTATTCGATGACATAATCGATACAGGTGGAAGCCTGATAAAAATAGCTAATAAACTGGCTGAATTAGGGGCTGAAAAAGTTTATGCAGCATGTGTTCATGGGGTATTATCAGGAACCGCTGTCGATAAACTAGAACAATCTCCTATTGAAAAGCTATTCATCACGAATACTATTCCGTTAAATGAGCAAAAGAAAAACAGTAAAAAAATTATTCAACTTTCAATTGCAGAATTATTAGCAACTGCAATTAAAAAAATACACTTGGAAGAATCCATTAGTATTCTTTTTAGATGATCACACCACGGAGGAAAAATGATACTTAATCTCACAGCTGAAAAAAGAACGCTTGGTAAAAAATCTGATCTTAACAATTTAAGAAAAACAGGTTTTATTCCGGCTGTAATCTATGCTGAAGGAAAAGAAGGAACGAATGTGACTGTTCCTGCCAATGAATTTAAAAAACAGTATAAAAAATCCATTGGCGAAATCGTAATATTTAATTTTAATATTGACGGAAAAGAAGTCCATACTGTTGTAAAAGAAAAACAAATTCACCCACTCACCAGAGAAGTCATTCATGTAGATTTTCTTGAATTGCATCCAGGAAAGGAAATTTCAATTGAAATTCCAATCAAATTTAGTGGAACTCCAACTTCTTTAAAAGAAGGTGGAATCCTGGAAATCACAAAACGTAAATTGCATGCTCATTGTTTGCCAAAATTTATCCCAGAAGATTTCCCAATGGATATCACCAGTTTAAAAATTGGACAGACTGTTTATTGTAAAGACGTTAAGATTGACAACGTAAAAATTACTGAACCTGCAGATCTTGCAATTGTATCTGTTCACGCTCCTCGTTCTAGCGAGAAACAAGAAGAAACTAATGAATGAAATATATCGTTGGTTTAGGTAATCCGGGTCAGGAATATGAAAATAACCGGCATAATATTGGCTTTTTATTGCTCGATTATATCGCCGGTAAATTAAAATGCGACTTTAGTAAAGAAAAGAATTATCTGATCGCAAAAAAAAGAACATATTCATTGATTAAACCGCTAACCTATATGAACAATAGCGGGTTAGCGGTCAGACAACTGATCAGTGATCAATTTAAAGAATTGATGATAGTTGTGGATGATATCTACCTCCCCTTCGGAGAAATTCGAATACGTGAAAAAGGGGGAGACGGGGGACATAATGGACTTAAATCCATTATTGAGAATATGAACTCTGATGAATTTATCAGGATCCGTATCGGAGTTGATAGCCCCAAATATGGGGATTTAAAACGCTTTGTTCTGGAAGATTTTTCTGAGAATGAAATTAAAATCCTCAATCATACTTTTGAGTTTGCTTATGAATTGATCAAACAATATATCCATCGTGATTATACAAGTATGTTAAACTATTACAGTAAAAATAAGAGATCCTATTCTGAATGCATGGCAGACATTCAGAATCAAAGACCAAAGGAGGAACATAAATGAAAGCCAAATACGAATCAATGTACATTATCACTCCTACCTTATCTACCGAAGAAGTAGAAAAGGAACAGGAAAAAGTACTAAACCTTATCGCTGAACAAAATGGCGAATTAATTAAAACTGATAACTGGGGAAAGAAAAATCTTGCGTATGAAATTAACAGACATAAAGAAGGTTATTTCTTTATCAATTATTTCAATATGGATACACAGGCAGTTAAGGCACTTGATCGTCATTATCGTTTGAATGAAAGAATTATTCGTCATAATATTTTAAAACTTGAAGAATTAGACTAGGAGATAAAATGAGTAAAATACTGAAGTTCCCAAGAATGAATACGATTACCCTGAGTGCCCGTTTAACACGTGAACCAGAAATTCGTTATTCTAATAATAACATGATGATCGCAAGATTAGGTTTAGCTTTTGACAGGGTAAGAAAAGATGAATACGGGAATTTTCAGAATATAGCTAATTTTATGGACGCAGTTGCTTTTGGTAAAACAGCTGAAATATGCAGTGAAAATCTGCATAAAGGAAGCCCTGTTATTATTGAAGGAGAAATCAGCGTCAATACATTTACCGATCAGAATGGAAATAATCGGAAAAATGTGGAAATCTTGGTTAGTAAAATTCACTGCCTTGAAAGAGAAGAAAATCAGGGTAATTATACTCAGAATTATGATAATTACAATGCAACAGTTGCAACACAACAAAATGAGCCTGATGCTTTCAATTCTTACAACAATCAAGGCAATAAAACCGAGGAAGATGTACCTTTCTAAACACATCAAAAGGTTTGTACGACAGGTTCAGATAATTAACCTGGCAAATAAATAAAGGAGAAAAAATGGCTTACGACAAAAAGAAATCACGCTTTAAAAAAAGAGTATGCAGATTTTGTGGAAACAAAGAAATAAATATTGATTACAAAAACGTTGACCTTTTAAGAAATTATGTTTCTGAAACAGGAAAAATTGAACCAAGAAGAGCAACTGATACTTGTGCAAAACATCAGCGTCTTGTTTCTAACGAAATAAAAAAAGCACGTCAAATGGCTTTAATTGCTTACGTAGTAGAATAAAAAATGTTAATTTTTTCAGCTGTACTTGGCCTGATGATTAGTGTATTATCCCCTGTTTTAGGTTTGATGTATTTTTTACCTCAGGTTTCAAAACAAAATGATAATGACAGATCACAGTCAAAGTTCTTTTTTCTGATCTGGTTACTGGGAAGTCTTGTTTTGTATATTACAAAAACAGTAGATATAAATACGTTTGTCATCATCAATCTCAACGTAGCTCTGATTACTTATGTATTTCTACAAATGCATGAAAATGAGTTTGCTCTTGAAACAATTATGACAACAGCCTTAGCGATTGCAGGAAGCAGCGGTGTGATAAAATATCTCTTTTTTAAGAAATCTATAGAAGATAATATCACTCTGTCTGTTAATTCAATGTCAGAAATGATTCAATCACGCTATGCTGTCGGATCAGAAGAATATCAGCTGATAAATGACACACTTAACGTCTCAAAAGAATTATATTTAAAGTATAATTATTCATTTGCAGTCTTTACTATCCTGGTTGCTTTATGGATTGCTATAATCATCATAAATAGAAAACTAAAATTTTCGTACGATCTAAGATTGTATTCAAATATGAACTATCTTGTTATGCCTGTCATTGCAGGTTTAGGACTGATTATATACAAACCAACCTCAACACTTGGAATCAATTTGATATTACCATGCCTTGCCTTATATTTTATACAAGGCTTGTCAATTGTATGGTTTTATTTTGGTAAAATGATTGCAAATTCAAAGATGCTTATCGTGATAAGCATCATTTCTCTTCTAATAAACCCATATTTGATTCTGATGATATCATTTATCGGATTTGTAGATAATTGGGCGGATTTAAGAAAATTAAACAAAATGGAGGAAACTCATGAAAATAATACTCACTGAAACAATTGACAGAGTAGGAACTGCCGGCTCCATCATTAACGTAAAAGATGGTTTTGCTCGTAACTATCTGATTCCAAAAAAGTTTGCAATTCTTGCAACTGACGGAAATATTAAGAAAATAGAAGCAATTAAATCAGTTGCTCAAGAAAAACATAATGAATTGGTAAAACAATACAAAGAAACTGCTCATAAAATTGCACAATTATCTGCAAATTTCAAAAGAAGAGCAGAAGATACAGGGCATTTGTTTGGTTCAGTATCTGATAATGATATTGTTCATTTCCTTTCAGAAAATGGACTCAATGTTCATAAAAATCATATCCAGATTGAAAAAGCGATCAAAACTGTTGGCGAACATACAGTCAAGGTTTCTTTTATGCAGGATATTTGTGCTGAATTAAAAATTACAGTTGAAAAAGAATAAGATACGGTGAAAACCGTATCTTTTCCTTATAAATAAAAGGAGATTTTTATGAAAAAGGAACACTTGGAATTTAAGAGTATCTTAGTTCTGATTTGCGGTATTGTGGCTATGATCATATCATTTATGTCACCAAATTATTTCTTAAATAGTTTCAAACCAGAAATCGCCGAAGCGCTAATTTCAACAAATCCAATAATTACCTCTGTCGTAATGTTTTTCGTAACATTAATTTTAGTAATTATTAGTGGGCTTACAGTTGTTTTTATCAACAAAAACCAAAATAATTTAGTTATGAAATTAGTTGGTCTTTTTGTATTAGTACTTGTATCAGCAATACCAGCGCTGACTATCATGAAAGTAGACAGCTCTTTTGAAACGATTGGTATTATGTATTTCATCGCTATGATTGTGGCAGTCATTGCCTGGGCAGGTGTAGCATTAATCACTAATTTTTATCATAAACTGAAACGTTCTGAATGAAAAATCTCAGGGATTCTATCTATCAATTCGTTTACGAAATTGCGAGAAAGAATAATTGTTATGAATTCGCACATATAGCTCTGTCATGGAGTTCCATTGTAGGAAAGATCATGGCAGAGCGTTCTTCACTTGTTAAATTTGAACGTTCAGTATTGTTTGTTAAAACAATAAATCATGCCTGGATGCAGGAGTTCCTCTTAAAAAAGAAAGATATTCTTCAGGCATTATATGATAAGGACATTAAATACGTAAAGGATATAATCTTTTTTATATGAGTAATCAGATAAAAATCGCTCCATCACTTTTATCAGCTGATTTTGGCATGTTAAAAGAAGAATTAGCAAAAATAGAAGAAACCGATGCAAAAATATTGCATCTTGACGTTATGGATGGGCATTTTGTCCCAAACCTCACATTTGGCATACCTGTTATAAAAAGCTTAAAAAAATATACAAGTCTTCAACTGGACGTACACTTAATGGTCACTAATCCAGATTTGTATATTGACCCTTTAGCTGATATTGGTATTGATTATTGTTCTTTTCATACAGAAACAAATTATCATGCAAACCGGATGATACACTATATTAAAGACAAAGGGATTAAGGCAGGGGTTGTTTTAAATCCTTCTACTCATCATCATAGCATTGAATATGTGATGGATATTATCGATTTTGTGTTAATCATGAGTGTTAATCCTGGATTTGGAGGACAAAAATTCATCCCAAATTCGCTTAATAAAATTAAAAAATTGAATGAAATCAGAAGAGAAAATGATTATCATTTTGAAATTGAAGTAGATGGTGGTGTCTGTCAGGATAATGCAATTATGCTAAAGGAAGCAGGTGCAGATATTCTGGTTGCAGGGTCTTATGTTTTTAACAGTGATAATTATACAGACAGAGTCAGGAGCTTAATGTAATGTTTTCAGATTTATCAGAAAGACTAAATGGAATTTTTAAAAACCTGAAA
>JAGOCT010000034.1 GCA_017998585.1 Candidatus Cloacimonadota bacterium
GTAGCCGGCACGTGCTGTAAGCAACATACCCATTTCATCTGCTTCTTGTTCGTAGGCATCCAGACGACCTTTAATGATCGTCTCATACATTGAGAAAGCTTCGTCTTCCATTTCTTTTTCTGTAAGCGCAATCTCTTCGTCTTCAGTTGGCATTTCATCATCCATTTCATCAAACATCTGATCAGCCATTACTTTGTTCTTACGCTTTTCCAACTCTTTCATCCCATGACTAAAAACCACATGAATAATCTCATGTGCCAGAACAACAGCCAGCTCCGCTTCGTTGTCACATTGTTTTATCATTCCTTTGGTTACAAAAACATATCCGCCAGGGCATGCGTAAGCATTTGCTGCTTCAAGATTCAGAACAAAGAATTTAAACTCAATATCAGAAGCATTTGAGGCTTCTGCGACCTGATTGCCCAGATGATTGATATACTGGTGCAACGCTTCATCTTTGTACAAACCCTGAGAAGCAATAGCTGAGGCAACGCCTAAACCAAATCCTTCTTCAGAGAATGAGAAATATTCGGAAGGTAGTTTTTTAGGGAAAACGACAGAGTTCTTAATTTTTTTAATATTCATCCCTTTGTAAGATTCTTTTTTAAACTGTTTGTATGACCTTGCATCCATCTGATAAGTAGCAGCTAGTTCTACAAAAGAGACATCCCCTCTGAAAGTTTTGCTGAACCGTTCTCCAAATCCTTTTACTCCCGCAGAAACACCGTGTCTTGAACTGGTAACATCTGTTTTTTGTTTTGCCATCGCAGCAAATACATTGTTTTTTGGAGGTAATTTCTTTGTGGAAGACTCTGAGATATAGCCTGTTTTAGTTCCTGTTTGTACTTTAATCCATTGATCACTATCTGTATCATCTGTATCATTGTCAATTGTTGTTACTCTACTGCCTATAGGCAATTCAGCCAGCACTTTATGCCATGAACCCGGCCCTTCTCTCAGAACGCTTCTTTCTCTCTGAATAGTGAGTTCTGCAGCAAACATCAAGATGCACATTGAAAGCATCATGATTGTTAATCCTGTTTTCTTCATTTTCACTCCTTTAATCCATTTTTTATGTTCTTTATAAGTTACCACAAACTTGTAGCTTGCGATACAGTTGATAGTCTATTTCACATTGAGTGTCAAAATACCATCCCATTCTTTAGGTGGATTTTCAAGTAAATAATCACAGCGTTCTGCCATTGTAGCAGAAGCAGTATCTTTTAAATCTGATTCAGAAAGTGTTTTAAACATTCGTTTTGCTTTTGAAAAATCGCCCATTCTGTAAACATTGAGTGCTTCAACGTAAGCACTAATCCATGTATATTTAGACTGATTATCAATAAAATCGATTAATTCAAAAATACGGGTAGGCTCTTTCTTGCCTTTGACTCTTAAATAGTCCAGTTCTCTGCAAACAAAATCATTTTTAACCAATGCATAAGTAGAATCGCTGATGATAATCTTGGTTTTAAAAATTTTGTTAACGCCTTCCAAACGGGCAGACAAGTTGACAGGATCACCAATAGCCGTGTAATCCATTCGTTTTTCTGAGCCGATGTTACCTGCAACGATCAGCCCTGAGTTAATTCCCAGGCGGGTATTGATATGGAAAAATCCGGAGGTAGATGTGTTTTGTTTATTGAGCTCTTCAGCAAATTGCTTATGCAGGATGGCAGAACGGCATGCTAGATACGCATGATCTTTTCTTGGTACCGGAGCACCAAATATCGCCATTAAACCATCACCAGTATATTTATCCAGTAATCCGTTATTTTCAAGAATGGTGTTGGTGATATAGTTAAAATATTCATTAAGGTCTTTGACTAGTTCTTTTGGATGTTTGCCTTCTGAATAGGTGGTAAAGTTGTAGATATCAGAAAACATAACAGTTGCTTCTATTTCTTCTCCGCCCATTTCAATCAGATCTGGATTTTTAATCAGTGTTTCGATAATATCTGGATGCAGATAGCGGGTAAAGATTCGTCTGATTTCTTTCTTAGATTTGCCTTCCATCAGGTAAGCGATAAAGACAATCAGCAGATAAGAGAGCAGTATCGCAATTACAGGGAGGATTAAATTGAAATAAATACGAAATCTCCACAACCATGAAATGCCAAAAATAGTTGCAACAAGTATAAACAAAATAAATAGATTGCTGTAAGAGCCTTTGAAATGAGTAAAACTGAACATCACTAAAAATGAAAGCAGTACAAGAACAATTAATAAATAAATATTGGGTATATAGCGAATATGGTGACTATTTAAAAGATTACTCAGGATTGTTGCCCATATCTCCATACCAGGCATCATTTTTGTGTAAGGGCTTGTTTTTAAATCCATCAAGCCATCTGCAGTTGCCCCGATAATGACATATTTATCCTTGAAAAAGCCTGCTGATAAAGTGGGCTCACCTCCATATTCCAATGCGGTTGCTGTCTGAATCAGACTTTTAAAGGGAATGTATCTAAATACACCTTCTATCCCGCCTTTTCCATACCAGTTGATCAGATAATTATCTTTTTGATCCAGCTGAATCAATTGAGTATCAAGAAGAATCTGGTGTTTGTTATAACTAAAATGCTTAAACTGTTTTTCGTTATAATATACAGAGAAACTCATTTGGGGGAGGTAAAGCTGGTTTAGCTTATAAAATAAAGGAACTCTGCGAATAACCCCATCATCATCCGGGATAATATTGATTCCCCCTAACATAGATACCTGTGATCTGAATGGCTCAATAGGAAACTGAGCGCCTACGACATTTGCCTGATAATCTTTTAAACGGCCTTTAACAGGCAATGAAAAACGTTTAATATCAGGAGGAACCTCCAGACTGTCCAGTCCATATTGAACACCTAAGACCACTTTGTTATATCCTGATAAAGCTTCAGCAAAAGACAGGTCACTTTCTTCTGAGCTGATATTTGCCCGATCGTAGTCTGGCTCATAAAACTGAATATCATAGAGTATCGCTTTTGCATTCTCTTTTGCCAGATAGTTAGTTACAAATGCATAAAAATCTCTTGACCAAGGCCATTGAACACCATTTTCTTTGGCAAATTTCAAACTGCTGTTGTCAATTGAAACTAAAACAATTGACGTGTCAGCAATACCATCAAGAGGGAATTCTTTAAATCTTAAGTCCAGAGAATAGCTTTCTACTTGTCTTAAAAGAGAGAAGTATTGCAATGAAAAGGTCAGGCAAGCGATAACAGCTGCGAATATCAATAAAATATACCATTTTTTAAAATTTTTCATTAACTTATCAACGTATTTTATCATGAATCCCTCAATCTTATGTGGTGATATAATCTCTCAAAAACAATAACATCTGCTTTTTCGTTTCTTCAAAGACGATAAACATAATCTCATACAATGTCAGCAAATCTTCTTTACTTTCTCTGTTTTTGACGGAGAAATTAAGCTGTTCTGTCACTTTGAAAAGTCTGTTTGCTCTGACGTTACCGTTAAGACCTTTGAGTTTATGAACAATTTCATCGAGATTTTTATAATCTTCTTCATTGATATATTTTTCTATTGTCATCAGATAATCTTCGCTGTTTTTGATATATTGAGCGATCAGCTCACTGGCGAAATCTTTATCTCCACCAATCAATTTAATAAATTCTTCTTCATCAAATAGAATATCGGCAAGATCATTACGTTTCTTTACTTCTGGTTGTGAGACCGGTTTTACCCGGACTTCCTGTTTGTTAAAGAATTGGCTTAACAATGCATCAATCTGGTCAATACGGTAAGGTTTTGATAAAATACTGTCAAACAACTTTGAATAATCATTTGTCGTATCTGTTACCAGAATATCAGCCGTGAGTGCTATAATTGGCGGGATTCGTTTGCCTTTTGCAGATTTGATGATACGGGTGGCTTCGATACCATCCATCACAGGCATATGAATATCCATCAGAATCAGATCCGCATTATATTCATTAAAGAGTCT
Organism: Candidatus Cloacimonadota bacterium; assembly: GCA_017998585.1. The sequence goes on from JAGOCT010000034.1 coordinate 3,962, forward strand.
TACTGCTTCTTCTCCGTTTATTGCTTCCAGACATTTGAAGCCCATATCATCTAAAATGGTAGTAATGACTGTCATATTGATAGAATCATCTTCAGCTACTAGAATTACTTTACTGTCATAAGAACTTTCCTCAGGCATGGTATCTTCCACAAACTGAATATCAATACTATGCTGACTGATGTTATTCAGCAGCTCATAAAGATCATCCATCAGAACAGGTTTTGTTAGGAATTTTCTGACGCCTATTTCCTGAGCATTTAGTCTGACTTCATCCATATCATTAGACGTTAACATGATTACAAATAATGATTTGCCTGGGAATTTTTCATTAATGGTCTTTACTGCATCAATGCCATTCATTTTTGGCATCATGTAATCCATCAGAATCAAATCAAAGTTTTCATTTTCCAGTAAACTGATTGCCTGGAAAGCATCCTTAGCTACTGCAGATTGAATATTCCAGTATTTTAAAATCTCTTCCAGTATAATGGTATTAGTGCTGTTATCGTCAACAATCAGTATTTTGGATACTTTATCAATGACAGGTCTGACATCTGTGTCATTTATGAGTCTTTCAAATGGGAAGGTAAATATAAATTCACTCCCTTCACCCACAACACTGTTGAAAGTGATCTCGCCTTTGAGTAAGTCGCTGAGTTGCCTTGCTATGGATAAGCCCAATCCGGTACCTCCATATTTTCGGGTCGTGGAAATGTCTGCCTGAGTGAAACTCTCAAATATCTTTTCCTGCATATCAGGAGGGATACCAATGCCAGAATCTTTCACAGAGATTTGAATTAAATTCTCTTCTTTTAAAATGGCCGTAAAAATAATCTCTCCTTTATCGGTAAATTTAATCGCATTACTGAGGAAATTAATCAGTATCTGATTCACTCTCAATGGGTCAGAGATGATCATTTGGGGAATATCATTGGAAATTCTGCAAAATAAGTCCAAATGTTTTTCATTTACTTTGTGACTGATCAGACGAATAGAATTTTGAATGATTTGGCGTAGATTGAATGGTTCATGTATCAGAGTCAGTTTTCCAGCTTCAATTTTTGAGAAATCAAGAATATCATTAATGATATTGAGCAGATTAAAAGTGGATTGTTGAATCTGAGACAAATAGCTTCTTTGGATTTGAGTCAGGCGGGTTGTTAATACTAAGTCAGTTAATCCGACAATTCCATTCATAGGAGTTCTGATTTCATGGCTCATCATGGCGAGGAACTGGCTTTTGGCTTTATTAGCCATTTCAGCATTATCTTTTGCTTTGATCAGTTCTGATTCGTAGATACTTCTTTCTGTTACATCATTCGCTGAACATATCAGAAATTCGATTTGATTATATTCATCCATTTTCGGTATAAGAGAGACTTCCAGATTTCGAAGTTGCTTATCCTTGTTGTCTAATTTTATTTCAAAGCGTACGGGTTTTAGTGTGTCTTTTACTTCTATGATTTTTTCTCTGATAATCTCTAATATTTCTGGAAGCAAGACCTTGCTGATCGCGAGATTTTCAATATCTTTTTTTTCATAACCCAGAAAATCAGCTAATACTTTATTCACCATACCAATGGTTTCATCTGTTTTTAAATATCCAATCAAGGTGTCAATATTATCCAGTAAAATTGTCAGTTCGTCCTGCTTTTCTTTCAATTCCAGTGTACGAATATTGACTAAATCTTCTGATTTTTGATTAGCGTTTTGTAAATAATAAAACAGCATGGTCAGTAATGAAGTCAAAACTAAACTGAGAATGAGAAACAACCAGGGGAGATTAACTTTATAAAACTTATAGAACTCCTCTGATGGCTTGGTAACCATGGCAATGGTTCTGCCGTTAAAAAAGATAGGTTCAATCCACATCAGCTGACGCTGATAAATATCCATGTTGTTAATATTAGGGAAAATAATATCTTCTGCAGAATAATTGATATGACCTACCAGTTGGTTTCCTTTAAAATCCAGATCAACCAGTTTGCATTTAACAAAATAGTTATTGGATTTAACTTCTGAATTAAAATGTTGAATATGGGCATGTAAATCCAATTCCATCGCTAAATAATCAGTTGTTGTTTTATTTTTATTTTTAAATGGACTTACAATTAGGTAATTCGCCCAGTTTTTTGTAGAATAGAATGAACTGAAAGGTTGAGATGCCGTTATGAGACCAGTTTTGTTCGTCTCATTAATGGTTTGATTTAAAATAGGAAATTCATTTAAAGGCATATTCTTGTAAATATTATTGTTACTTGTCTTGTAAAGGTCTCTGATATAATATTTCTCATTTTTCTTGTCGTTAGGTACCCAATAGACAGACTGAATTGATTCTTTAAAATGATGAAGTCCGTCAACAGCTGATTTAAAATTGCTTTCGTCAAAATTATTCTGAGATTCTATTCTGAATATCAAATCATTCAGATGCTCATTAAAGTCACTAAGAGATTTCCCATACATGCCCGAATAAATTAATGCATAGTCTTTAAACTGGACAAAACGACTATATTTTTCATTCCGGTGTACATAGAAAAATGCAGATAAGGAAAGTGTGAAGGCGATCAGAAAGATCACGATTGTTTCTGAATAGCGCAATAGATTGTTTTTATAAGACCATTTATGACGTTTTATGCGGGTGAGTAAAAGTCCAAAAATCATGATAATAATTATTAAATAAGTTAGCATGATAGACCCGAACCTTAAAGATGAAAGCCTGCTCTGCCAGTTACTGATGTCAATATCCATTCCTAAGACTGCAACAGTTTTCTGAGTTTTTTGATTTACAATCGGTATAAAGGCTGAAATATATTGTCCCCACTGATCTTCATATGGTCCGAAAATGACTTTTTCCTGAGAATCGTAAATATCAAAAACAATATCAGGGCATTCTTCGTATATGTTACCAGGTAACTGGAAAATTTCCTCTGTCTCCATGACATTTTCAACAGAGAATTTTATCTTGTCTCCCTCTTTTATCATCAGGTACAGAAATTTTTGATCAGGGTTGAGTTTACCGCATAGAAGCAGGAGATTTCTGATTCTTTGGAAAAGGGGATTTTTCCAGTCTTCCTTAGTGTTATTAAAACTTTCCACGTAGGATACATCAATTTTGGAGGATATAGATTCGGCTCTTTTTAGCAGATCTCTTTTAAATAAACCATCTGATTTAGTCTCATTGTAGTTAGTAAAGATAAATCCGAGAAACGTAAAAATAAAAAGGATGAGTGGCATATACTTAATATTAATCACATCAAAATCAATATGTTTATGATCTTTTCTGACAAAGCCTCTCCTTGTCTCAAAAACATGAAGAATAGTAAATGAAAATATGGAGATTAACAGAAAAGCTAGATTTGTAAAAAAGATATAGACTGGGGGGTATTTGATATTATGAAGATTTATGGATAACCATGAATAGAATAGTAAAATTACTGAAAATAAATTAGTAAAATAATAGAAACGGCGATATTCTCCCAGTTTTATTCTGCGTTTTAATATGATTTGAGCTATCAGTAAAATATAACAGAATACAATAAGTATGACTGATATTAGTTTAATGGCTAAGATTAACTTCATCAAGTATAAGAGGATAAAAAACGCAAATACTGCGGAATAATAAAGGAATTTACCATATTTTAATGGCACTTTACGCCGAATAAAAATATGAATCAGGTATCTGTACACTTTTGTTTTGTACAAACGGACAGGCATGACTCTGGATCCAATCAGCAAAATGATATTGGATATTGCAAAAATTGTAGATAAATTAACCAACATATCTACAACATTGTGATCAAAATACGAGTATTTGATCAGTTTGAAAAAATGGTGAGCAGACTGAAAAATAATAAAACGATTTAAATACTGCCACTCAATTGTTCGCTTTTCCATTTTAAAATTAAGCCGTTTTATGTAGATAAACAGATAGACTACTGAACACAAGAAATACACATAATCAGTTTGTCTGATGAGAAAATCCATAACATCCCCTTATGCTTATTTAAGCTATAATACTATTTTAAGCATCATGTGTCAATCTATATTTTTAAAAATATGTTTTTTTAAAGATTTTCCCAAAATTATAATGAAAATACCTGGATAAGTAAAAATGATCACACAAAACAGGACTGGAAATTTTAGTATTTATTCTCTAAACAAGGCTTGAATCTTTTTTTGTATTTATTGAAAAAAATCTTTTGACAAATTTCAAAATAAACGCTATCATTTATACAATAAAAGGGAGGGAAAAATGAAGTGTCTTATGATGTCTCTGTTACTGATGATTGCAATGTTTTGTTATGCACAGTCAGCAGCGGTTCAGAAATTGATTATTGTGCGGGATAATGTAGATTATCCGCCATTGGAGTATCATGAAAATGGTAAGCTTACAGGTTTTCATGTCGAATTAGTAAATGTTATTGCAAAGAAACTTAATATGACTGTTGAATGGCAGGAATATCCATGGAAAAGAGCTTTGCATACGGTTGAAACTGGCCATGCGGATGCAATTACTTACATCAGTAAAACAGAAGAAAGAGAGAAATGGGCTTATTTCAACCCTAAAAATATCCTTTCATCAGCAACTTTTTCATTCTTAATTCGAAAAGATTCAAAGAAAGACATTGTTTACCAAAATAATCTAGAAGAACTCCTGAAAAACAGGACTTTGCTCATTATTACAGGTTTTGCTTTGCCAGAAAAAGTAACTCAGTTAAAACCGAAAATCTATGAAGCGCCACAAATGAACAATCTTGTTAATATGTTGTGTAATAAAAGATATGATCTGGCATTGATCAATAAAAGTGATTATGTTACTGCTTATCAAAATACAAAAACTGAAAAGGATCTATCCATTTTGGAACCTCCAGTTCATGAATTTTCAAATTATATTGCCTTCTCAAAAGCAAAGAAGATTGAAGATTTGTCGAACAAGTTTTCAGAAGAGCTTGCTAAATTTAAAAAAACAAAGGAGTATACTGATTTAAAGAAGAAATATAATCAATAGTGATATTCTATTATCATGATGAAGATAGGAGGGTGTTTGTTTTTTATTACACCCTCCTTGTCTCTTTAAGACTAAAATGTTTTTTAATTGGTTTTAAAAACAAAGGGTTTTTCAAAAAGTACGCAGAAATAAATGAGAAATTTAACCTGGACAATATGAGCAACGATGACACTTTTATTGATCAACCACGGAAAATCTGCTTCGCAGAATGTATAATGAACAATGTAAAATGAATAATGAAACAAATAGGGATGATCATTGACAAACACAGAAAACTCCAGAGGAGTTAAATATAGGTAGCCCAGGGTTTTAACCCTGGGGAAAGAATTCACACCCATTCCCGCTCCGTAGGTGCGGAACAATACTATAAAATAATTTCAGCACCACTCAAAGCAATAAAAAACCTGACATTCTGAACCTGAGAACAATTCCCTTTTAAGACTCCTTGCATTTAAAAATAAGCTACAAAACATTAATGCAGGAAGCTCATCTGGGAGATCCTTCGCTAGCGCTCAGGATGACAGATTATGGTGCTTGACAGTTGTGCCTGAGGTTTTTATATGATCGTTAAAAAGGGTCCAGATGGAACTGATAAACAATTTTAATACCACAAAGAGCACTAATATCACAAAGGGTTAACAATACTCCGGAGGAGTTAAATATGAGTAGCCCATGGTTTTAACCATGTGGTATGAGAATCCACCACCACCACCGCTCCGTAGGTGCGGAATTGTAGGAACATCTATCCTTAGTTGTTCCAAATAATCAACTGCGAAAAAAGTTCCGTAGAACAACCTTCCAGGTAGTTGACAACTTGCTGAAATATACGGAATCAATCTTAATTAAACAATCAGGTTGATCGTTCTATATTAATTGCTTAACTACCATCAAATTCCCCTGCTGTGGAGAGCTTGTTCAAAAAAGGCTGGTATTATTCGGTCGCACCTACGGCGTTTGATGTATAACTGACTATTTTCCCAAGGTTTCACCCTGGGCTAGGATTCTTTCGTTCCTTCGGAACTCTTATTTTTGCACAGACTCTGGAGGGGTGGCACGAAGTGCCGGGGGTGGTCTTCAAATAAAATTACTCTTGCAAACAGGGATGTTTGCACTAAGATCTTCTCTAAAAAATGATTTCATCTCAGGGGCATAGCCCTGAAATCTTCGTAGCAAAGCAACACCCAAACAATCAAGGGGCTTTAGCCCTGTAATCTTAGTTAAGGATGTTTGCACTACAATTATTCTGTACAACAACCATCTCTGACTGTTTTCAAACTGCAAACAAGGATGTTTGCATTACGATAAACCTCGTATCCTCTGGAGGATGGCTCGGAGTGCTAAGTGTGACAAAAACAGCAATAGAAACCCTTTCCATAACATCTGTTACACCCTCTGGAAATTCTGAATAAATCCGGATGAACTGGAACTGGATGAAGCGATTGCATACCTAAAATGGAATTAAAACGGCTCTTAGGTAAATAATAAAGAGCTTAGTATAAGGCTCATTATACTATTT
>JAGOCT010000035.1 GCA_017998585.1 Candidatus Cloacimonadota bacterium
AATGATGATAAAATTAGCTAAAGGGTAGCTTAACTTTGTGTACAGATCAACCAATTCACTATGATACTTTTCTCCGATTTTTTTAAGACTCCCAATATATTCTTTTAATTCGAAATAATTCATAGCCAAATTAGATTTTGCTGTTTTTATAAAGTCATTAGGAGTTGCTTTAATCTCGGGGATGTTTGCCCGTTCTGAAAAAACATACTTAATCATTGTATTGTTTTTAAACTCACGGTCATAGCATTTCATGAAAATCCAGGTTTCCCCATTCCATATAGCATCATTAGCTGTTATTTTACGACTGATACTGCCACTTTTTCCATCAAACTGAGTAATATCAATGGTACGCATTAGATTTTGGTATCCATCAAAGAATCCGATATAGTATAAGTAGTCATTTGCCCCAGAGTAATAGATGTTAGATCTGAGTTTTACGTCTTCAAGCTGCTGCTTTTTGATATCAACTGTATAAATCTCATTACGGTGTGCTTCGGTAATGGGAAGTATATATTCTCCAAAGAGCCCAATACAAATACTCATGAGTAAACCAATGATCAGAATAGGACTCACCATTCTAATAATACTGATACCAGCTGCTCTGATAGCAATTGATTCATGATATTTAGACAAGGTACTCATTAAGAAAAGACCTGAGAGTAATACGATGACTGGACTTACCAACACAACCAGATAAGGAATTCTTAGCAGAAAATACTGGGCAAGTAACCAGTAATCATTCTCATATTTTAGAAGGCGGGGTAAACGGTCGAATATATCAATGACTAAAAATAAAGCCATGAATGAGATGAGAATAACAAAAAATGTGCCTAAGTATTGTCTGAGGATATATTTATCTAATAATCTCATAATGATTTAAAGACCTGAGTCTTTCCTCCTTTAAGAAAACCGGCTGGTTATTTTTTTGAGTTTATGGTTAAGTCTGTCAAGATCAATCAAATGTTTTTCTTTGTAGCTGGTATAAGTTACAATCAGACCAATGATAAAAAATATAATGTTAGGCAACCACATAGAAAATATGGGAGATAAAATGCCTTTGTCACCCAATTGCTCTCCTCCGACTATCATTACATAAAAAATCAAGAAGATAATGGCTGAAACAGAAAATGCCATTCCAATACCACTGGATTTTGTCATCATACCGATAGGTGCACCAATCATAAAGAATATGAAACAGGCAAAGGCAAGAGCATATTTCTTTTGGATTTCAACCTGATACATACGAATTGTCTTTTCGACTTCATCTTTTTCAGCCTGTTTGAGGTTAAGCATGTTCGTAATTTTTTTATGTTCCATATAGATATCTTTATCTTCCAGATTTTTGGGGAGTTTTTGCAAGTTTTCACGTAAAGGTTTGAGTTCTTTATCCAGTCTTTCTGCGTCTTTCATACGGTCAGCAATCATTTCTCTGACTTGCTGAGATGTCATTTCCCTGTCACCTCGATAAGCTGTTGGGCTGTTGTCCATTTCAAAACCCAGATCAGACCTTACCATTGAATATTTTTTAAAATACCTGACCTGATACTTATTTTGATCTTTAGGGTCTTTTTCGTGCATTTCTCCATTGTACAAATCAACTCTTACCTGGCTGGCATTATTTTCAATCTTAATGGTACCGCTTTTTGCTGTGATTGTGGTAGGAAAACTTGAATTTTCCCGATTGTAAATAATGATTCCTCTTAGCTCATTTCCGATTGCTTCTCTGGCGTATATAGAAATATTATCCAAAACAGTAAATGTACCTGGCTTAATTGCATTGATCGGTTTTCGATAGGTAACTTTTATCATTAGATTTTTTAATGTATGATTTGTTTCTGGGAGGATAAAATCATTAAAATAAGCCATTCCCCCTGCCAAAAGGAGTGCCAGAACGTAGAGATGTATCAGCTTTTTATGTACGTTTACTCCACAGGCTTTGGCTGCAGTCAGTTCCTGATCAACAGACATACGCCCGAAGGTCATGATCGATGACGTTAAAACTGCTAATGGTACTGAAAGTGCCATAATAAAGGGTAAGCTGAGAGAAAACAGGCTGATGATAGTTAGAATATCTAATTGTTTTTCAATGATAATGTTGAGCAGATCTATTAATCTGTCCAGCATCATGACGAATGTGATAACAATGAGTGAAACTAAAAATGGTTTTATGCTTTCCCAAAAGAAATATCTTTCCAGTATTTTCATTTATTCCTCTTTATTCATTCCAATCAGAGCCAGAAAATCTGTTTCACTGATGATTTGAATGGACGGTATTTTTTTAGCTTTATTCAATTTAGAACCAGCTGATTCTCCAGTAATCAGGTAATCCAGATTTTTACTGACTGAAGAAATCAAGATCCCTCCGTTTTGTTCGATTAGCTGGTGTATTTCATTTCGTGTATAGTGAATAAGCGTACCGGTAACCAGAAACTTTTTGTTGGTTATAGCTGTGTTTTGTTTGATTTCTTCTTCGTTTTTGAAGTTCAGTCCTATATTTTGAAGATTTCTGATAAGTTGAATATTATCTTCATGACTAAAGAATTCTACGATCGAAAGGGCAATTTTATCGCCTATTTCAGGTATTTTTATCAGAGTCTCAAAAGAAGCATTGATTAACAAATCTATTTCAGGGAAATGTTTACTGAGTATTTTTGCTGTTTTGGCACCAATAAAACGAATGCCAAGCGCAAAGAGTAGTCGGTGAAAAGCTTGAGTCTTGGACTGTTCTATTGCCTGTTTGAGGTTTTCAGTTGACTTTTCTCCTTGTCTGTCAAGACTGATAATTTTTTCATAATCCATCTGATAAATGCTTTCGATACCAGAAAGGATATTATTCTCTAAGAAAAGCTTGATATTAGCAGGTCCGAGTCCCTCTATATCCATTGCTTCTCTGGATGTAAAATGTTCCAGTCTTCTCTGTAATTGGGCAGGGCAGTTACTGTTAATACAGTAGGTGATGACACCTTCTTCATCCTTTTCCAGTTTTTGCTGGCATACAGGGCAAGTCTCAGGAAATTTTACTTTTAGATGTACTTCTGGGCGGTTTTCTTCAATAACGCCTAAGACTTTTGGAATAATCTCGCCAGATTTAATAATTCTGACTTTATCTCCTATTCTAAGATCAAGTCTTTCAATTTCTTCAATATTATGAAGTGTTGCACGTGATACCTGGGAGCCTGCAATAAAGATAGGTTTTAGAATCGCGACAGGCGTAACAGCACCTGTTCTGCCAACCTGAAAGGTAACATCAATTAACTCAGTAATTTTTTCTTCTGCTTTAAATTTATAGGCGATTGCCCATTTAGGACTTTTTGCTGTGTAAGATAGTTCTTGTTGCAGGTCTGTTGAATCTGTTTTTATGACGATACCATCTGTATCATATTCCAGTTTAAAACGTTCAGTATCCCAATAGTTACAAAAGTCATCGAGTTGTTGGATTGAGTTAATCTTCTTGAAGTATGGATTAACAGGAAAATTCCATTCTTTAAGTAAAGATAATATCTCTGCCTGTGATTTGGCAATTGTTGGATTACTGAAACCAAAAGAATATAAAAATGCTTTCAAATGACGTTTTCTGACTTCTTCTGAAGATTTTAATTTTAAAGAACCTGCTGCAGCATTACGTGGATTGGCAAACAGTTTGAGTCCTTCTAACTGTCTTTCTTCGTTGATTCTTTCAAACTCACTGACTGGCAGATACACTTCTCCACGAATTTCAATATCGCCTTTAAAAGGGATGTTTAAAGGAATTTCTGAAATTGTTTTAATGTTTTCTGTTACGACTTCACCAACAAAACCGTCACCACGGGTTGTGGCATATTGAAGTGAACCCTGATGATAAAAGAGGTTTACTGATAACCCGTCAATTTTTTGTTCGCAGCAAAAATCAGGGAATGGAATTTGTAGATCATTTATGATCTTATAAATAAAGTTATGAACTTCTTCAAGCGAATAAGCATTATCGAGACTATACATTCTCTGTTTATGAGGAATACTTTTTTGAGTGTCTGTGAGGTCTGATCCAAATTGTTGAGATGGGGAGTCTTCAGTTTTATATTCAGGGTACTGGATTTCCAGTGATTCCAGTTCTTTTACCAACTGGTCATACTCAAAATCACTAATTTCTGGATTTGCTTTTTGATAATAGAGTTGGTTATGACGCCTTATTTCAGCTTTTAGAAAATTGATTCTTTCTTTGATTTGATCAAATAAATCCATCATCTCCTGATTTCTGTTTACTAACTCTTCTTTTTGGTGAAATTGGTATCTGGACTGAGTTTTACAATCTTTATTTTTTCTATTTTTCTATTAGTGACCTGTACCACTTCCAGCTTGAATTCAGGTTCAACAATTGTGTGCCCCTGTGCAGGAATGCGTTCTAGTTTATCAATAATAAACCCGGCAATAGATTCATAATCGCCTTTTGGGATCTCAAAATCAAACTCATCATTGAGGGTATCCACATCGACATCTGCTTTAACCATGATTGTATTATGATTGATTATTTCTATATCTCGGTCTTCTTCGTCGTATTCATCTTCAATTTCCCCTACCAACTCTTCGATGATATCCTCAATCGTAACAATGCCGGAAGTACCACCGTATGAGTCCACAATGACAGCCATACTTTTTTTCTTACTTTGCATTTCTTTAAGCAGGTTGTCCACATCCATCATTTCAGGTGCAAAGAAGACTTCACGCTGCAAGTCTTTCGCTGTTAATTCTTTATTGCTCATTTTTGAGATTATGTCATAAATAATCAAAACCCCTGTAATTTCATCCAGGCTATTGTGATATACAGGGTATCTGGTATATCCTTCTTTTCTTGCCATTTCGAGAATTTCATCTATTAACATGGTATCTGCAATGGCTACTACATCTGTACGCGGAATCATTACATTTCTGGCTTTTAACTGATTAAACTCAAGTGCATCTTCCAGCATTTCTTTTTGTGGTTGTTCTACTTTGTTTTCATTATCAGTTGTTTCTGAGAGAATGAAAGCCACATCATCTTTCGTAAAGAAATGATAAGAATCATATTCAGTAATTTTAAAAACACGTTTGAGAAAATCATTAAAGACAGAAACAACAAAAACCAGCGGTTTTAACAACAGATAAATCATATTAAAAAGTGGGAAACAGAAATAAACCAGTTTTTCTGAGTAATCTCTAAAAAGAGTTTTTGGCAACAATTCCCCAAAGATTAATACAAGAATGGTGATGATGATTGTTCCTGTGTTGGTATCAATAAATCCTAAATCTTTAAACAAAACAGTTGTTAAAGAGGCAATAATGACATTAGATATATTATTGCCTATTAGGATTGTGCCGAATATTCTGTCTGATTTTTGTAAAAAACCAAGTATTGTTTTTTTACGGTTATCATTTTTTGAATCTTGTTCGAGTTTAAAACGATCGAGAGAAACAAATCCAGTCTCAATACCACTAAAGAAAAATGACAACATGAAAAAGAAAACAATGATCAGAAATGTGAAAAACATTTTTTATCCCTTAATCTGTATTATGATGATTAGCTTTGAGTAAGTCTTTCATTTTTATATGCTAATTTTAATGCTTCGATAAACTCATCTAATTCTCCGTCCAAAATACCATTTAATCGATAAGATGTCAAGTTAATTCTGTGATCTGTTACTCTTGACTGTGGGAAATTGTATGTTCTGATCTTAGCACTTCTGTCACCGGTACCGACCTGAGATTTTCTGCTTTGTGATATTTCTGCTTCCTGTTTGGATATTTCTGCATCCAATAATCTGGATTTCAGAATGGTCATCGCTTTGGCTTTATTTTTGATCTGTGATTTTTCATCCTGACATGTTACTACCAGACCTGTGGGAACGTGGGTAATTCTAACAGCTGAGTCAGTTGTATTGACACTTTGACCGCCATTGCCTGAAGAACGGTAAACGTCCACTCTCAGATCTTTTTCTTCAATCTGGACGTCAATATCTTCAGCTTCAGGTAAAACAGCCACAGAAATTGCAGATGTATGAATTCTGCCACTGGCTTCAGTATCAGGTATTCTTTGAACACGATGTACACCACTTTCAAAACGCATAGTTCCAAATACATTGTCTCCGGTTAATGAGAAAATAATTTCTCTGAATCCGCCCATACCTGTCGGGTTTGATGAAATGACAGCCTGTTTCCATTTTTTTAATTCAGAAAAGCGTGTGTACATTCGATATAGGTCTGCTACAAAGAGAGCTGCTTCTTCACCACCGGTTCCGGCTCTGATTTCCACAATGGCATTTTTTTCATCGTTTGGGTCTTTAGGTGCGAGTAATTCTTTTAATTCTTCAGTAACTGATTCTAACTCCTGATCTTTAATAGCTAATTCTTCTTTAGCCATCTCAAGCATATCCTGATCTTTTTCAGTTTTTAACATTTCCTTTGTTTCAAGGATTTCCTGTTCAATTGCTTTGAGTTTATTATAAGTTTCAATAATTGCATTAAGGTCATTAAACCGGCGGGATAGTTTTTTAAATGCACGCTGGTCAGACATGAGGGAGGGGTCTGAAACTTTTTCTTTTAATTCTTCATATTCAGCTTGTAAAGCTGTCATTCTTTCTACTGGTATCATAAACCATCGACTCCTTTTTATGTAAAAAACAGGCAGAAATCGAGTCTCTGCCTGTTGAAATGTTTATATCTAGTCTTTTGTGTTTTTATCTACGAAACGGATGTTATCATGTTGATCAAGATCAAGTTCTAATGCTGCTTTGAGCGCAACGATTGCTACTTCAAGTTGTTGCTCGTCTGGTTCCTGAGTGGTTATTTTCTGTAAAGCCATACCAGGAACAGTCATTAGTTTTACTAATGGATGATTTAATTTTTTCTCACTCATTTTGAGGACTTCATACGAAATGCCTGAAATCAGAGGTAAAAGTAGTAAATGATAGCCGAGTCTGACAAATAGTTGCGGAACACCGATAAAACGACTGACCAAACTGTCCACAATAGAGAATATCAATATAGATATCAGTAATACAAAAAACATAAAACTGGTTCCACAACGTGGGTGGATCGTTGTATATTTTTTTACATCATTTACATTCAAATCTGGTTCTTTGTCATAAGCATGAACACTTTTATGTTCTGCACCGTGATATTCAAATACTCTGTGAATATCTTTGAATTTGCTGATAATCCAAACGTAGAGTACAAAGAAAACGATACGGATTGACCCAGCAAAAATGTTAAACAGCCAGTTATCTTTTGCCAGATTGATCCAGCTTGATATTTGATAGGGGAGATAGCCGAATAAACCAAATGCCAGTGCTAAAGAAGCAATGATGGTTAAATATTCTCCTAATTTTACCATTAGTGGATTTTTTTCAGTATTTGTTTTGTCTGCTTCATCAAGATCAAGCTCAGCTCTCTGAGCTGAAAAATTGAGCGTACCGATACCGATAATCATCATTTCGATCAGAGAAACAAATCCTCTGATAATCGGTTGTTTAAATAGGGGATGAGATTTGGTTCGTGTTGTAAAAGCCTCTTTTAAGACTTCAATTTGTCCGCTTTTTCTTCTGACAGCTGTGGCACAATATGCAGGACCTCTCATCATGACACCTTCAATAACAGCTTGGCCACCTACCTGAATTTGTTTCTTTTCCATCATTTTATCCTTTAAATAGAAAAATTGCACCATACGATTTTTCAATCAATAACGTATGATGCAATAAATTTCTAATTTTCGCTGGTGCGGTTGTATTTTTTATTGAATTTTTCAACTCTTCCGGCTGTATCCAGTAATTTTTGTTTACCAGTATAGAATGGGTGGCATTCTGAGCAAATTTCCACATCCATTTTTCCTTTAGTAGAAGCAGTTTCAAATGTATTTCCGCAAGCACATTTTACGGTTATTTTTTCGTATTTAGGATGAATTCCGTTTTTCATTTATATCTCCTTAATTAATTTTTACACACTTTCAGTCATGAAAATTTCAAAACATTTTTTTGTCAAACGATTTTTTGGAAAATGCTGAGTGCTTTGAATTTGAACGAAAAAGAATATTTGATACGGATTATGCTGATCTTAAGGATTTAAAGTCTTAAAGAAAATCAAAAAAGGTAAATCCTCAAAGTAATATTGATAATCATGCGGAAGATAAGCAAATTATATGCTAAGTTACTCGTAGTACAAGTTCTCAGCATACGAGATACTACAAACAACTTCATTAGACAGTCTGTTCGTCCTTGATTCTTCTTCCATTCCTCTTCCTTTCTTGGAGAACAGAGTAATCATCAAAGGGGAGAGAAAGCAGTATGAAAGCTGTTTTGATTTTGGTATTGACAGAAATTCGCTTTATTTTATTTTAAGTGAATCATGACCATCTTGGTCGTTTTAAAATAATCAGGATGTTTCTGTACTACATGCATCTTGCTTGTAGTGAGCTAATCTGACGGAGGTTAGAATGAAGACAAATTACCATTCCCACGATACTGTTTATAAACGATTAAAAGAAAAGGGTCAAAACAGTTGGTCATTAGAGGAAGATTTACGTGATTATCTACAAAATCTTAAGCAGATACTTGATCAGTATCATTTTACAGACAGCTTAAATGGCAAAATACTTGAATTAGGATGTGGAGCTGGCAACATCCTGCTTTCAGTAAAAAATGATGTTAATGACTGTTTTGGTGTCGATATTTCAGAGACAGCGATTGAAATGGCAAAGTTCAATGATAAAAAAAATCTGTGTCACTTTTTTGTAGGCGATGTGTTGTCTTTAGAAGATTTTTCTGATGAGTTTTTTGATCTGGTCATTGACGGCAACTGTTTCCATTGCATTATCGGAGAGGACAGGGCTTCATTTTTAAATACTGCCAGTAGAGTCTTAAAGAAAGATGGGTTATTTTATATTTCCACAATGTGTGGCGATCCACCTTCTGAGATTCAACATCATTATGACGAAAAAACACGATGTTCTTTATTAACAGATGGTACCGCAGTTCGTTATTTTGGTTATCCGGATGATATTATCAATGAAATCAAAAATTCTGGTTTTCATATTATTGGGGAATCTTTACAGACACAGGAATATCAGCAAGACGGACTGATCATATTAGCGCATAAGTAATGTGCATAAGCTGTGCATAACTCTTTTTTGATTACTTAACAGACTGATGAATAAAGATTTTGACTGACTATTAAAAATGTGAGTAAGATTCAGAAAAAATGAACTAAATTAGTTGCAAAACCATATAATCAGCGTAATCAGTGTCTAAAAATTTTTTCATTTCTAACTCAGAGTTCTCAAAAATCATAAAGCTTTATAAAAAATTATAAATTTGATTGACAAAATTATCAGAATCTGTATAATATACAATAATAGATGATAGTAGTGGATAAGGAGTAAAGGATGAAAAAGAAACAAAAAACAGACAGTCCTGTTCTTAATGCTGAAAATATCGGAAACAGAAAGATTTATGTGCTTGATACCAATGTGCTGATACATAATCCGGAATCATTGTTTAATTTTGAGAATAATGTCGTTGTGATTCCAATCGTAGTGATTGAAGAGATAGATAATTTTAAAAAAGGATTGGATGAAAAGGGGCGTAATGCCAGACAAATTGGTCGTCATCTGGATAAAATCAGAATGGATGGCTCGCTAAAAGATGGTATTCCCATCAATGTCCGTGAAGATAAACAATTACCTGAAGATGAAAAATATGGTTTTTTAGTGGTTGAAATGAGTCATAAAATCCAGGAAACAATGAGTCAGTATTATTTTAAAAATGAAAATGACAATCTGATCATTGGTACTGCCATTCATTTCAGAGACAGATTCCCGAATCAGAAAGTGGTGTTAATCTCCAAGGATGCCAATGTTCGTATCAAAGCCAATGCAGTGGGTATCTTTGCAGAAAACTATGAGAATGAAACAGTTAAATTTGAAGAATTATATACCGGCGTCTGTGAATTACAGGTTTCGGATAAAGAATATAATCAATTCAAGAAGAGTCAGTATCTGGCATTTAACTCAGAGAATCTATACCCTAATCAGTTTATCAGACTATTTAATAAAGAAGATTTAGCACAGCCTTATTTGTTAGGCAGGTATAATTGCAGTGATAATGGTAACATCATCTTTCCATTGGCTTCTTACCCTGATATAACAAAGAATGTATTTGGCATTCAAGCCTTGAATGAAGAACAACAGTTTGCCTTTGATCTTTTGCTGGATGAAAATATCAAACTGGTGTCTCTGATTGGCAAGGCAGGTACCGGTAAAACATTACTTGCTATTGCAGCCGGTTTGAATCAGGTGGTTGAAAGCGATACGCAACGTTACAGCCGTCTGGTGATTTCCAGACCGATTTCTCCCTTAGGCAAAGATATTGGTTTTTTACCAGGTTCCAAGGCTGATAAATTTAATCCCTGGATG
>JAGOCT010000036.1 GCA_017998585.1 Candidatus Cloacimonadota bacterium
AAAAGAAAGTGTTTTGAATTGAATCATCACAGTTTTCCTTTCCAAAGATAAGGTGTATAATTCTCCATAATTTTAAAAATAAGTGATTCATAAAAATGTTCAGCACCGGGTTCGCTAATCAAACCAATCCAGGTCAGTCCTTTGTCTGTCAGAAATTCAATCATTTTATTGATTATTCCTTTTCCAATTCCTTTACCACGTAATGACTGTAATACAACCACATCCTGGATATATGCATCACTGACACCATCGCTGATACATCTGCCCATTCCAACAATTTGCTCTTCCTGTACAGCAATCACAAAGCAAAATGAGCCTATAATAATTTTATCTACAAATGCAGGATCAACTTCGTCATTTTCTGGAGACCACCAACCGGCATCTTTGTAAAGCATTATCAATTGATTTCTGTCTGCTTCTTTAACAATTACATACTCTATATCACTCATCTTTTCTCCTTTTATTACTAAATGATAATGATAATATAGAAAAAAATCCTACTTAAAGCAAATTACTAATATCAATTCTGTACAAAAACACCAGACATTAAAAAAATCATAAGTTCTTTAGTAGATTATATCGCTGAATTTTGAATATCAAAAAGCGAAACTTTGGCTATCCTATTGCGTTTATCATGAAAACAGTCCTAATTCATGGAAAGATTTTCTTTTGAATTAATAATTATGATATTAACTTAATTTATTAAATTTCATGATGTTATATATTTCAAAAAACGCTTTTTTTATATTATTAGAATAAAATCATTGACAAAATTATCCAATTCATCAATAATTCTTTCAAATTTCATTTTGGGAGGTAGGTATGACAATACCAATGATATGGTGGATCGCACCATTGTCAGCAGTCATTTCGTTAGTATGCGCCTGGCTTTTCTTTCATCAGGTAAAACGAAAAAATCCAGGGAATGCTCGTATGCAAGAGATTGCGGGATATGTAAGAGAAGGCTCTTTCGCCTATTTAAAACAGCAGTACAAAGGTGTGGGGATATTCTTTGTATTTGCGTTTATCATTTTTAATATTATGGTCTGGGGTTTAAAACTCCTTGATCCACTCATTCCTTTTGCTTTTTTAACAGGTGGTTTTTTTAGTGGTTTAGCAGGATTCATCGGAATGAATACAGCAACAATTGCATCTTCCAGAACAGCTCAGGGATGTTCAAAAAGTCTGAATGAAGGTTTAAATATTGCCTTCAGAGCAGGTGGTGTAATGGGGCTGGTAGTGGTTGGCCTTGCACTTATAGATATATCAGCATGGTTTTATGTATTAAACGTTTTTCATTACCCATTGGAAAAAATAGTTGTTATTATGTTAAGTTTTGGTATGGGTGCTTCCACTCAGGCTTTATTTGCCCGTCTTGGTGGTGGTATATACACAAAGGCAGCTGATGTTGGTGCTGACCTGGTAGGAAAAGTGGAAGCCGGTATCCCTGAAGATGATCCTCGTAATCCTGCTGCTATCGCTGATAATGTAGGCGATAATGTTGGAGACGTGGCAGGTATGGGAGCAGATTTATATGAATCATACGCAGGCTCTATCCTGGCAACTGCAGCATTAGGAATGGCCGCATTTTCACAAATTAACCTTGATGCCAGCTGGGCAATCAACTTTGTTACAGCACCAATGGTTTTAGCTGGTATAGGTGCTTTTTTATCAATAATCGGTATATTTCTTGTAAAAACAAAGGAAAATGCGACTACAAAAGATTTGATGTTTGCTTTAAATAAAAGTGTTTATGGCAGTTCTGTATTAATCGCAATTGCTGCTTATTTTGTCAGTAAATCCATGTTACCTGCAGAGTATTCTTTTGGCATCTTTTTATCCTCTGTTACTGGATTAATTGCCGGTATTTTAATTGGCTATACAACCGAAATTTATACTTCTTATAGTTTTTCTCACACCAAAAAGATAGCAGAACAGGGTTCTTTTGGACCAGCTACGGTTATACTTGAAGGGATTGCTGTTGGAATGCGTTCTACTGCAGCACCTATCATTATCATTGCTTTGGCAGTTTTAGGCGCTTACAGTTTCAGTGGAGGGTTTAAACTTCCTGAAATGGGTCTTTATGGCATTGGTTTTGGTGCAGTTGGTATGTTGGCAACTCTTGGTGTAACGCTGGCGATGGATTCATTTGGACCAATTGCCGACAATGCGGGTGGTAATGCTGAAATGAGTAATTTACCTAAAGAAGTTCGTGTAAAAACGGATGCCCTGGACTCTGTAGGCAATACGACAGCTGCAACAGGTAAAGGCTTTGCAATTGGATCTGCTGCATTAACAGCAATGGCTTTACTGGCAGCCTACCTTGAAGAAGTCAGAAATGCACTTCTGCTGATGGGACACAAAGTAATTGATATTCAATATACCGCTTCCCTTACAGAAACTGTCGAAGTTACCAAGATATCGATCACCCAGTTTATGGCAATGTATAAAGTAAATCTGATGAATCCAAGATTTTTAATTGGTCTGTTTATAGGCGCAATGGTAACCTTTGTATTCTCTTCACTAACGATAAAAGCCGTAGGACGTGCTGCAGGTAAAATGGTTGAAGAGGTCAGAAGACAATTCAGAGAAATTCCGGGAATCATGGAAGGAAAAGGCAAACCAGACTATAAAGAATGCGTAAGAATTTCTACAGTTGGTGCTCAACAGGAGATGTTGATACCTGCTCTGATTGGTATCATCACCCCAATTGTAACCGGAATCATTTTAGGTGTTGCAGGCGTAATGGGTATTCTTGCCGGCGCACTGTCATCCGGTATTGTTCTGGCAATTATGATGAATAATTCAGGTGGCGCATGGGATAATGCAAAAAAATACGTTGAAACGGGTGCAAATGGTGGTAAAGGTTCTGACGTTCACAAAGCGACTGTTGTTGGTGATACGGTTGGTGACCCATTTAAAGATACCGCAGGACCATGTATCAACATCCTTATCAAATTAATGAGTATGGTCTCTATAGTTTTTGCAGGATTGATTGTCGCTTACTCACCATCAATTCAAAAAATCTACACTGGCATTGACGATGCAAAAATCATTGAAAATACCAGCTCAGTCAATATGCAGGAAACCGTAATCCCTGAACAATAGTTAGAATTACCTGATTTTTAAAGGAAATATAAGTGCCCCTCTTTCTGCACAATGATTGAGGGGCTTTTCAATGGAAACATGTCACTAAATACAAATATATCAGACAAATAAATCATGTCAACTGAATTCATTTTTTAAAGCCATTTTTTTTACAAAATTACTCAATAAAAATTTGTTTTTATTTTTTAATATAAATTATATTAGAGATAAGGATGGTATAAGGATAGAATAAGGAAAGGTTCAGATAATTGATGTCCTTTTTGAGTCATTCTGACCAAGACAGATGACTTTTAATCATCAGAAATTTTTAAAATTTATTAAAATAAGTTGACTGAAAAATCGCTTTAAGAAATGATGTTATCAAGGATATTGTATGCAGAAAATTAGTATAAAAGATTTTAAGAATTTGAAGAATCTGACACAGAAAAAACACAGAAAACAGCAACAGATGCTGATAATAGAAGGTGAAAATATCATTTTTCAACTGCTTGATAACCACCTGAAGCCTGAACACATCTATATCACGGAATCTTATCTGAATACCCATTACCAGTATCTTGAAAAACATATCAGCTGGTCTGAAGATATTAAAGAAAGAATACAACTGATTGACCCACAAAAAGTTAAACAGGTAACAGACACAGAAAGCCCTCAAGATATTATCGCAACAGTTCATTTTAGCCCGACACCTGTAAATGAAAATGGAAGACTCTTGTATCTTGATGGGATTCAGGATCCAGGTAATATGGGGACAATCCTTCGAACTGCTTTAGCTGCTGGTATTGACGGCGTGTTAATCTCTCCTGAATGTTGTGATGTCATGAACCCAAAAGTGGTTCGTTCCTCTTTAGGAGCTATTTTCTTTTGTCCATTATCTTTCAGTAATCCAGAATTTTTAACACAAAATCATTATCATATCATCGCCAGTACACTTGCTGATTCAAAATCAATCTATGAATTAAAGAATATACCAGCAAAAAGCGTTATCGTGATAGGTTCAGAATCAAAAGGGATTTCAGACATTTTGAGTCAAAATGCACATGAAAAAATACATATACCGATGACTCCTAAAATAGAATCTCTAAACGCAGCAATATCTGCCGCAATCATACTATATTACATAAAAGGCATAGAAATCAATGAATATAAGTCTTGAAGAAAAAATTAGAAATATTTCAAACAAAAAATTATGGCTGGCTCCTCTGGCTGGTTACACGGACAGATACTACCGTCAGGTAGCAAAAGAATGTGGCGCTGATGTTCTTGTCAGCGAAATGGTGAGTGCAGATGGTTTAAAACATGCATTTACCCGAACTAAAAGTTATGTGGAATTCTACGAAGGCGAAAGACCTTATGGCGTTCAGTTATTCGGAGATGATCCGGATACAATGCAAAAAGCAGCTGAGAAAATCTTAGCTTATTTTGAAAACTTCTCTGAAGAAGAAATTAAGGACAGACAAACTCCAAAATCACTGACTGAAGACCTCAGAAACGATCCATTAGCCGTATCCATACCTGACTTTCTGGATATCAATATGGGCTGTCCTGTTAAAAAAGTTGTCAAACGAAAAGCGGGTTCTGCACTGATGCGAGAACCAAAGCTGGCAGAAGATATCATTAAAGCTGTAAAATCAGTATGCATCAGGTTTAATATCCCTTTAACTGTTAAGATACGTGCCGGATGGGATCTTGAATCAATAAACGGTGTTGAATTTGCAATAATGGCTGAGCAGGCAGGAGCTGATGTAATTGCAGTTCATCCCCGAACCAGAAGCCAGCTTTTTACAGGCAAAAGTAACTGGGATATTATTCGTCAGGTAAAAGATGTCGTTAAAGTCCCTGTAATAGGAAATGGTGATATTAATAGTCCTGAAGATGCGATCGCAATGCTTGAACAAACCAATTGCGATTCACTCATGATTGGAAGAGGTGCCATTGGTAATCCATGGATTTTTTACTATGTAAAACAGGTTCTCAATAATCAAAACATCCATACATTAAACCCTCTGGACAGATTACCTATAGTACTAAAGCATTTAGATCTTATCTATCATTCAGATGAACCCAAAAAACTGTTTCAAATCCGTTCACATCTGGCTCATTATACGAAAGGCTTAATTAACTCATCTAAAGCCAGAGAAATAATTTTTCAATCTTTAGATTATGAACTAATCAGAAAAACACTGGAAGACTTATTTTATGGGAACAATATTTAATTATATCGCACAAGCCAAGTATCTTGCAAGCAGAAACTGGATACTGGCTGTTAATGTATTAGAAAATGCAATAGAAGAAAATCCTGAAGAAGCAATTCTACATGCAGAACTTGCTGAAATTTTCATTTCAAAAAATGAATTTAACAAAGCAATCAAATATTTAAAAGAAGCAATCCGTTTAGATACGAAAAATGAACATTTTATTTTTAAACTGGGTAATTGCTATGTTTCACAAAAAAAACATGCTAAAGCGATACAGACCTACAATGGAATAAAAAATTTCATACCTGAGGCTATTTTTAACAAAGCAGTTGCTTACAATACCTTGGGAAAATACGATAAGGCTCAGGAATGCCTGGATTTACTGATAGAAAAAAAAGCTGATATAGATGCAGTATATGTACTCAGCTTTGAAAATCTGCTGATGGCAGAAGATTTTGAAAGATTGCAAAATTACGTTGAACCTATGCGAAGCAGAATTGGAGAACACCCAGAATTCAATTATCTTGTCGGACAGTATTATTATGGTAAAAAGAATTATATTGCTGCTTATTCAGAATTTTTAAAAGCCAAAGAAAAAAATTATTATACCGATGTGTTATCCCATTTTTTCGCATTAACAGCGTTTGAAATTGGAAAAGTTCAACAAGCTTTGGAGATTTTGGATCAAGGCATCAAAGATTTTCCTGATTTTGATTTTTTAATTTATGACCGAATTCGCATCAATCTTTTATTGAAGAATAAACGCAAAGCAAATGCTGATTTAAAAAGACTTAAAAATAAAAATTCTCACATAACTAAAGACGCTGAAATGCTCTTCTTCTCATACAATATTCTTAAATGAAAACACTGTTATTGATACAATTGCCTGTTCCTCAGTTAAACTTTCCTAAACAATCAGGAAATATACCGCTTGCTGGGGCTTACCTCAAGCAAGTCTTAAAACTCAACACAGGTTTAAAAACGGAGATTCTTCCTGAGAGTATCAGTACATGGTACAGCGATTCAGCTCTTATCAGTTATATTGAGAAAATAAAGCCTGATTTTATTGGTTTCACAATCTATTGCTGGAATATCAGTAGAAGTATTTACCTTCATAATGAACTAAAAAAGAGATTTTCTTTTATTTCAATCGCAGGCGGACCAGAGATTACTAAAGATAATTATCTACTGATAAATCATCCTTTTAATTATATCCTATATGGAGAAGGTGAAGTCTCATTTTGTCATTTAATGAGCCAGCTAACTGCCACTGAGACATATCCTGTGTCGATAGAGAAAACCTTATATTCTCCTTATCTGGATAACAGTTTTGAGAATTTTATTGAAAAGACCATGTTTTTAGAGACTCAAAGAGGCTGCCCATACGAATGTGGATTTTGTTATTATAATAAATCACGTGATAAAGTTATTCAGTTTAAAGAAGACGATGTCCTTAAAGCCATTCAGTATGCATGGGATAGTCCTGATATCAATCAAGTCTATTTAATGGATCCTTCGTTAAATACCCGTCAAAACCTGAAACACCTGATATCTAAAATTATTGAGATAAATAAAAATAACAAACTTTCCTTTTATAGTGAAATCAGAGCCGAGTCCGTAAATTTTGAATGGGCTGAATTGTTTGCAAAAGCTGGATTTAAGGAGTTTGAAGTTGGATTACAGTCAACAAATTCTAAAGCTCTGGAAATCATGAAAAGGCCATCTGATTTAAAAGCATTTCTGGAAGGTTGTAAGGCGATGCAATACTTTGATATCGTACCAAAGGTAGATTTGATTGCAGGTCTCCCTGGAGACAATCCAGCATGTTTTAGAGATTCAGTTGATTTTGTTTATGATAATGAAATTGACGAAAATATGCAAGTGTTTGCTCTCTCAGTTTTACCAGGAACTCACTACCGTAAAACAGCCTCATATCACCATCTTGAATATCAACAGCAACCACCCTATTATGTTCAAAAAACAGAATCGTTTGAATGGGAAGATATCTTTAATAGTTTTCGTTATGCAGAAAAAAAACTAAACATCAACCTCTTCCCTGCTCCTTGTGCTGATTTGGCATTAAAATCAATTCCAACTAAAACAGACAAACCCTTTTCAAAAGTACATTTTTCTGGTGAATGTAGTGAAGAGACTGTGATTCAGCTGTCAAACAATCTGTGTGCTCCATATCAGGTTATTTTTGACAATTCAGTTCAGAATATCAGATTTATTAAACTGGTCATACAGACATTTACTCAGAATAACCCATTTACGCCCTTTGAGATTATATTTTTTGAACCAAAACTCAATCATTTAGAAGAAATTGTTGAAAATTTTAGTGCTCATGCCAAACCTTCTTTTCTGGATAATGATATGGAATATTCCAGTCCGGTAAAAGTAAATTGCTCATACTGGCTAACCATCATCAGCAATCAGTCCATTTTATGCTATAAAAAGCATAATACCCGCCAACTGTTTCACTGGAGAAATGACACAATGCCAGAGCTTTCAGATTTGTTAAAGTACTCCCATTTGAAGGGTATTTATATCAATAATAACTGTACAGTTGAATCTTTAAACAATTGGCAAAACAGATTTGAATCTGAGTTAAATCAAGACAGCAGTTTGAATATCTTAACCAATCTTGATTTTACTCCTGAAAATTTCTTTTCTTTTCATTCTGAAGTTAATCAAAGACATTGGTTAAAAAAATTTTTCGCAGAAGAATTTTGTCTTGATATTTCTCATAACATCTATCACGTTACTAACGACCATCTATAGCATCTTTTATACGCTGAGATAACATTCAAACCAGGAGGAATTTATGAATTATGTGATTAAAACAGAAGATATTAAAAAAGTATATCACATGGGTTCTGTTGATGTTCATGCCCTCAAATCAGCAAACATTCAAATTGAATCAGGTGAATTTGTCTCTATCATGGGACCTTCAGGATCAGGAAAATCAACATTGATGCACATTTTAGGTTGTCTGGACAGTCCATCCTCTGGTCAATATTTTCTCGATAATGAAGAGGTCAGTCAATTTTCTAAAAATAAACTGGCATGGATTAGAAATATCAAAATTGGTTTTGTTTTTCAAACGTTTAACTTGTTACCACATCTCAATATATTAAAAAACGTTGAGCTTCCTTTAATGTACGCTGGTATTCATGCAGGAAAAAGAGGTAAGATTGCATCTGATCTGCTGGACAGACTCGGTTTAGGGGACAGATTGCATCATAAACCATCAGAATTATCAGGTGGTCAGAGACAAAGAGTTGCGATTGCCCGTGCTGTCATAAACAACCCAGCTATCATTCTGGCTGATGAACCTACCGGTAACCTCGATTCTCAGTCAGGAAGTGATATTCTGACGATATTTAAAGAATTACATCAGGAAAAAAATACGATCATTATGGTAACACATGACCCTCATATTGCTAAAATCGCAGATAGAACCATCACACTGAAAGATGGAGAGGTGATAAATGGCCATATCTCTCAGTGAAAGTATTCAGGTCGGATTTCAAGATTTCTGGACCAGAAAGCTCAGGAGTTTAGTTACAATTTTAGGCATCATTCTCGGTACAATGTCGATTATTGTAATATTGTCACTTGTAAATGGGATGAATCAGCAAACAATGAAATGGATGACTGAAAGAGGCGGATTAACTAAAATTACCGTATCAAGAAACTGGGAAGCAAAAAATCCATTAAATTTACCAGAATTCTTTACGTTAAAAGAAGTAAATCTCATAAAAAACCTGATTCCTGAAGCTGATTATTTTAATGCGACCATCTACAATCGATCTCAAGTAAAATTTGCTTCCAACAATACCTTTAGCAGAATGGTCGGTACTTTTACAGATTTTGAAAAAGTAGAAGAATGGACTGCTGACAGAGGAAGATTTATAAAATCCTTTGATATTGACGAGAGCAACAATGTCATCGTTTTAGGAAACACTATTAAAGAAGAACTCTTTGGTTCAAAAAACCCCATTGGTAAAACTGTAACAGTTGAAAACCAGCAACTGACTGTGATTGGCGTAATGAAATATCGTTTCATGGAATCCAGCGGTAATATTTTTACAGACAATCCTTTTGAATACATGAACAGGACATCTGTCATACCCATAAGTACAATGATAAATAAATTTGGTCAAAAGGATGCAATTGATGAACTGACAATTAAAGCAAAATCTCCTGAAGAGGCCATTGTTTTAAAAGAAAAATTAGAAGATATTATATTCAATTTGAGAAGAGGGCAGGCAATTTTTAACGTTGAATCTGCTAAGGAAGAAGCTGAAAAAATGCAGGAAAGTGCTGCTATGTTTAAAATAATTTTCTTCTTTATCAGTTCAATTTCATTATTGGTAGGGGGAATTGTCATCATGAACATCATGCTGGCAAGTGTTCAGGAACGCACTCGGGAAATAGGTATTAGATTAGCTGTAGGTGCCAGAAGATTTGATATTTTTCTTCAATTCCTCATTCAGTCTGTTGTTATCACTTTTATTGGTGGTGTCATTGGTGTTATAACAGGAGTATCCATTGTAAAATATGTGGGGAAATTCCTGAATGTCAGCACTATGGTTGACATGTCTATGATTTATATCGCTTTACTCGTATCAGTAGGTGTTGGATTGATTTTTGGTATTTTTCCTTCATTAAGAGCCAGTAATCTTAACCCTGTCGATGCACTGAGATATGAATAATAATTATACAGTATTCACATACTGTCAGTACCCTGTTTGCCAAAAACAGACCAGAATAACATCACTTACGAAAGACACAAATACAGGTTGCATGGATCACAAAATCTCTATTTTTATACAAAGGTAAATGCAGATGAAAAAAAAATCATTCATACAGCACTCGCTTATCTATAAAATAATCTCCAAAAAAATAATGTCTTTTAAAATATTTGCAAAAAGACTAAATAATGAAACAGTAATGAAAGAAGCCTCTAATCTAACCTTTGTAACAGTT
>JAGOCT010000037.1 GCA_017998585.1 Candidatus Cloacimonadota bacterium
CCCTACAACTGTTGTGCTTCTTTGACAAGCAGGTTGTTTGCCCTACAACTTCTAAGTTTTTTTTGACAAGCAGGTTGCTTGCCCTACAACTTCTAAGCTCTTTGACAAACAGGTTGCTTGCCGTACAACTTCTAAGCTTCTTTGACAAGCAGGTTGCTTGCCCTTACAACTTCTAATTTGTTTGAATGATCAAATATTTAATTTTTCTAAACTCATTTGGATTAGTAATTTTTAAAATGGTTTCATTTCCTTTTTCTTCAAGCATATAAGAATTTTTATTTTGATCACTCAAGATTTTCACATTTTTTAGTTTAGCTTTGATCACCACTTCATTAAATTTGTTTAAATTCACAGAGGTCATTTCTTTTTCGTTATATTCACTTGATTTTTTGGCACTGCTAAACAAACCACCCTTTGTCATAAAGCCCTTTTCAATCAATACATTCTTAGCTCCGGCAATAAAGTAAATCGTATTCATTTCTTCATCCTGAGCCTGAATTGTACCAGCCTGCGTACTGATAGTTTCTTCCTGTGTACCTATCGTCGTTTGTTGAGCCTGTATCATATCTTCTTTTTGAGCAATTTCCTGTTCATAAGCTACACGTTCAGTTTCAATTTTAATCTTTAGGACATCAATCTGATTCGTTAGACTGGTAATCAGCAATTCTTTCTCTTCAATACTCTTTTTAAGTTTGGCAATCATTCTTTGTAAGCCCTTAATTTCAATATTCTTCTCTTTAAGGGTTTGTTCGATATTAGTTAGTCTTTCTTTATTCATGGCAATATAATCGTTGATATTCTGAATAGAGGCCATAATTTTGTCTTTTGTCCCGGGTATAGAATCGGTAATTTCCTTGTTGATAGCCATTCTGTGAATCATCAGTTCTTGAGTATCAATCTCAGAAAGTGAATCCTGAATTTCATTTAATGCTTCTAAGGTTTGAGCAAAATAATCCTGAACTTTGTCATTTTCACGTTTTAATCTACTATTCTGAACAAGTGTAAAAATCACAATCCCTGCCAGTATAACAGAGATTAGTACGAAAAGAATCTTAGTATCTTTCATTTTAACCTCACTTTTTTACAAAAATCAAATATAATCACAGTTTTGTCAAGCATTAATTGTGATGAATCAGATGAAATGAATCTTTTCCAGCTAAATACAAAGCAGCATTAGGCAAAAGCGGTTTAACCAAAGCAAGTATTTCATCCGATAATTGTTTAATTTCCCATTGTGCATGTTGATCAGATCTGAGTCGGATAAAATGATATAGTTCTCTTAAATTACATTTCATTAAAACATTCACATGATGTGCATTTGTCAGACAATAAGCACCTAATCCCTGCTTTACTTTTTCAAATTGATAATACAAGGTTTCTGATTCTTTCATTAAAATCGAAATTCTGTCTTCAACATTAAGTTTTTGAAGCAGTGGAGGAACTGAGTAATCATAAGCAGGATGATAAGCAGAACGGAATATAGAAGCCATTCGATGTCGCTTTAATTGTCCAAAACAAGATGAAGACATTGATAATTCCAGTGTGATATCACACATTTCAAAAGATCTTGGCAGGGTATGATAACTCTTTATCCCATCGTAAATGCATAGAAAGGCATTTTTTATGTCGTCTGAGCTCATTTTTTTAACGATAGATTCTGCTTGATTATATGAATAATTCATTTGGTCCATGAAATGAGCAATCAATATCTTTCTTTCAGCATTATCTGTCATTTCAATCATTCTGGCATGTATTTGTTGTTTTTGGGGTTCGATGTCATTTAATGAAATATTTTTACCATAATGATCCGCATCGGTATATTTTATCAGAGAAGGCGCAATTGGTTTCACCTGTTCTTCAATGGTCTGTTTTAAAGTTTTTGCTTCGATTAAATCAGAACTGTCTAATCGTCTTAACAAACGCTCAAGAGAACGTCCATTGATTGTAATCCCCATTTGAGTCTGAGTAGCAAGAGATAAGACATAACGGGCATCTTCTTTCGCTTTTCCTTCCAGATCTCTTTTGTTATCGAAAATGTGCTGTTGCTGTAAATACAACTTCGCTT
Organism: Candidatus Cloacimonadota bacterium; assembly: GCA_017998585.1. The sequence continues at coordinate 2,066 of JAGOCT010000037.1, forward strand.
CTTCAAATAAAAATTCATATAAGTGATTTTGCTTTTCGATCAGAGAATGAAATTTTTTCTCCAGATCAGGCAACTTTTTTATCTCTTCAGGAACAATATAATCACCTTTAAGGGTCACATAACGTTGAGATTTCTCAGTAAAAGAGGCGAGTCTTGAGCGTTGTATCAATTCAGACATAAGTCGTGAAATTCCGATAAGATCAAAATTAAAAACGGCATGTTCAGCAATCGAGCTATGCCCCATTTCGTAAATGATGTTAGAATTGGATAGTCTGGCTTTTTCAACTTCATTTAATGATTCTTGTCGCAAAGCAGTAACATCTTTTTGACTCCTGCTGATTCTGGCATAAGCAGCAGAGATTGTTTCTGGAGTGGCTATTTGGCTATTGATTTCTTTGATTAGTTCTGAATCAATATTGAATCCGGCTAATTTTATATTCATTTAGCTAATCCTATTCCTCATCTATTACAATTTTTGTTTTCATGATCGTGATACCATTACTGGTGCCTATTCTGTTAGCTCCTGCCTGTAACATACTGACTGCATCCCTGCGGGTTCTTACCCCACCAGAGGCTTTGACTCCCATTTTCACGCCAACAACATGTCTCATCAGTTTAACATCCTCAACAGTAGCTCCGGAAGTAGAAAAGCCTGTAGAAGTTTTAACAAAATCAGCTCCGGCTTTTTTAGCAAGGAGACAAGCAATTATTTTTTCGTTTTTTTCTAATAATGCGGTTTCAATAATGACTTTAAGTATGACATTAAACTTATGGCAAATCTGCTTTAACTGAAAGATTTCATCCATCACTGAGGAATAATCTTTTGCTTTCAGTAAGCCAATATTGATGACCATATCAATTTCAGTCGCACCCTGTTCAATCGCTTTTCTGGTTTCAAACACTTTGGTTTCTAACGTATTCGCACCTAAAGGGAATCCAATGACAGAACAAATATTAGAATAATTACAATGAAATTTTGCCATTTTAACAAAAAAGGGATTTACACAAATGGCTTTAAAGTGATATTCATCAGCTTCTTTACATAATTTTTTTACTTCAGATTTTGTTGCATCTGCTCTTAAAAGTGTATGATCTATATATTGGTTTAACTCCGCAATCTCGGGTTCTTCAACCGTCTGATCTGGTTGACTCATCCGACAAGGTTTACAACGAATGCAAATTTCGTGAATTGCATTGCATTTACATGGAACGGGTTGTTCTATTTCAAAAAGATTAATGGCTAAATTTTTTATTTCCTGCATATTAACTCCCTTCTATGTTTCTGACTATAAGATTTTTCTTTTTAATTGTGTCAAGACTTTTAAATATCATTTAATAATCGAACCTTTTAATGTCCAGCCAGCAGCCTCAGTTACTTTAACATTCACAAACTGACCCACCATCGATTCATCACCAGAAAAAATAGTAATCTTAAAATCTCTGCTTTTTCCAGAATATTCTGATTCATCTTTTTTTGAAGGTCCTTCAACATAAACTTCTTTGATCTGACCGATTTGCTCTTTGTATTTTTCATGCGTAATAGCTGTTTGTAAATCGATCAGTCTCTGTAACCGATCAAGCCTGACTGCTTCTTCAATCTGATCAGTAAAATCAGCAGCTTTGGTTCCGGTTCTGGTTGAATATTTAAACATAAAGGCAAAGTCATACCGTACTTCTTCCATCAGTCGGTATGTATCCATAAACTGTTCTTCGGTTTCACCAGGGAAGCCTGCAATCACATCTGTAGTGATAGAAATGCCAGGAATTGCCTGTCTTAATTTCCTTATTTCATTCATATAATGTTCTGCTGTATAATTTCGGTTCATGCGTTTTAGAACCTCATTATTGCCTGACTGAACGGGCAGATGGATATGTTCACAGATTCTCTCACTTTGAGCCATCACTTCAATTAATTCATCAGATAAATCTTTGGGATGTGATGTAACAAAACGGATTCTTCTTATACTTTCAATTTGATTTATTTCTTTCAGAAGTTTAGGGAAATTGATATCCTGCCACTGATATGAATTGACATTTTGCCCTAAAAGCGTAACCTCTTTGATCCCCTTATCACCGGCAATTCTGATTTCTTTTACGATTTCATCAACTGATCTACTTCTTTCACGACCTCTGACGTAGGGGACAATACAATAGGAGCAAAAATTGTTACATCCACGCATAATAGTAACAAAAGCATTGAGTTGACTGCTTCTTACAGGATATACTTCGTTATAAATTTCGGTATGATTCATTTGAACAGAATGAACAAAATGTTTTTTATGATAGAGTTGTTCGATAATTTCTGGTAATTGAAAATAATTATCAACACCCACAACAAAATCAATCTTTTTATTTAGTTCTTTTAACTCTTTTCCCAATCTTTGAGCCATACAGCCAACAACGCCAATCAGTAGATTTTTATTATCTAATTTTCTTGCTACTTCATTAGAAATTCTGCCTATGACTCTATCCTCTGCATGCTGTCTGACTGAACAGGTATTAAACATCACAATATCTGCTTCTGGTAAGTTTTCAGTTAGTTCATACCCACTGTTTTCCATGATAGAAGATATCATTTCGCTATCAGCGACATTCATTTGACATCCATAAGTCTCTATAATAAATTTCATTCGTTTTCCTTTCTGTTGTAGGACAAGCAACCTGTAATGATTACATTATTCTCCCGATTCATTGATAAATTCCTTCAATATCCACTGGTTGGATATCATGGTATCTTTATAATAAAAGGACAGTATATCCATATAATTATAGCCTAAATGAGCTTGAACAATGGCACCTATCTGGCATAAACCAACCCCATGACCCATACCATGTCCATATAAAAGATAGTTTGAACCACTATCTTTGAGTGTAAAACTGCTACTTTTGGCATTGTTAAATAGAGATCTGATTTGTAATTCTTTGTTGAGTGTTTCCGATCCATTGGTTCCACTCACTTTCATTTTATGAATTCTCCCTGATTTACCTCGTTTTATAATTTGAACATCCGTCACAGTACCAATCCCTAATTTCTCACCAAGTGTTTGTTTGCTGACTTTTTCTGTCCACTCATAAGTTTTTTGATACCATCCGACATAATTTCCACCCTGACTACAGTATGGATCATCTGATGACGCATCCGACTGATCAGGCCGATAATCATCGGTATGAACCAAATAGGGAGCATTTGTTCCCCAGGCATCCTTCGCCTCCTCAGTTGAACCACCACAACAACTATGAAAGACAGCATCAACCACTTTATCCTGATAAATCAGAATCTCATTAGAAGTCTCAATCGCTGCCCTGTATGTATTTTCATTTTGCTTGGTCAGTCCTTTGTAAACCTGGCAATGAGTCGTCTTGCACAGATCGTAACCTTCAGAAGCATGACGGTTGTTCAGAATTTTATAAATCGTTTGAGATCTGGCAGCAACAGCCTGTGCTTTTAATGCTTCGTATGGAGCTTCTAAGCCAATTTCATAAGGGATTACGCCAGCTATATACTCCTCCATGTCAATACAGTTGATGACTTTCATACTACCATGTTCAGAATCTATCAGTCGAATTAGACCATTATATCGAACACCCATAAACTCAATTGGACTATCAGAAAGAATCATCAGAGGTAATGCATATTCTTTCCCTCTTATCAGAACATTTCCTGAATTTTCTTTTAATTTATACTTTTTTATATTGTGCTTTTTGGCAAAAGCAGATGCCTTCTCCTCTGAAATAAAGCCTTTTTGAGAGATTTTTACGGCTTTCTTTTTGATTTCAAAAAAACCATTTTGCCATGAATTGTACGATACTGAGTCAATTCTGAAATCTGGAAATCTGTCAAAATCGTTCTCTATAATAATTTCAAAACTTTCATTCACCTTTTTGTAATTGATTTTCAATAAGTTAGAACATTCTATGTAAGAAGAATCCTTATCTGATTGAATGTAAATATTTCCTTTTGATATCAGTTCGATCGTTTTAACATCATCCAGAAAAATATCAAAAAATAAACGGTTATCGATATAGCGTACGGCATTTAATCCAGAAAAGATAAGAAGCAGTATTAAGAATAATACTGCTTTTAAAGGATATCTAATCATTTTGTTTATGATATTTTTGCTCCGGATTTAATCAGTTTTTCAGGACAAAGGACACTTAACTCATCACCAATCTTTGCTGCCAGAATCATCCCCTGAGAAACTTCATTCATCAGCTTTCTGGGTTTGAGATTAATAAGCATTGCAACGTGTTTACCGACAAGGTCATCCGCCTGATAATGTTTTGAGATACCAGCAACCACCTGTCTTTCTTCATTCCCGCATTCTACTTTTAACTTCAGTAATTTGTCTGATTTTTTAACTTTTTCAGCACTTAGAATTTTTACGATTCGTAAATCTAACTTTGTAAAATCTTCAAAATCAATTTCAGGTAAGAAGTCCTCATAAACAGGTTCTTTCTTACTCTCAATGACTTTCACTTTTTCTTGAAGCAGTTTAATCTGAAATTCTATCTCACTGTCTTCAATACGGCGATAAAGCGGTTGCACATCAGTAATAAGCAATTCCCCTTGGTTCCATCTATCGATATCATCCCATGTAAGTGTATTAGGCAAAGACATCATCTTTCTGATTTTTAGCGTTCCAGTTGGAATAATGGGATTAAACACAATACTTATAACTCTTAGTATCTCTCCGCAAACATATAGGGTCTCTTTTGTTTTTTCTACATCTTCTTTTATCGTTGACCAGGGTTTCATTTCGTCAAAGTATTTATTTCCGGTACGCGCTACATCCATACAAAGTTTCACAGCCTTTCTGACCTTAAACTCTCTGTATGCTTCATCAATTTCCTTACACAAAATCTGAATCTCCTGTAAGGTTTGTTTGGAATAATCAGACAAATCATCACAGAAAGGGATTTTTCCATTATAATTTTTATTGGAAAATGACAATACCCTGTTAACCAGATTCCCTAAAATATTGGCTAATTCTGTATTAACCCGTGATTGAAATTCTTTCCATGAAAAATCAGCATCTTTACTTTCTGGGGCATTGGCAGAAATGGCATAACGTAGCAATTCCCCATCAAAATACTTCAGAAAGTCTTCTACCCATATCGCCCAATCACGACTGGTGGATATTTTTTCTCCTTCAAGGGTTAGATATTCATTTGCCGGAATATCAAAAGGCATAGCATATTTCTCATTCTGTCCCATTAATATCGCTGGCCAAATAATTGCATGAAAGGGAATATTATCCTTGCCAATAAAGTGAACCAGTTTTGTTTCCGGATTTAGCCAGTATTCTTTCCATTTATCAGGATTTCCCTGTTTTTCTGCCCATTCTATCGTTGATGAAATATAACCAATCGGGGCATCAAACCAAACATAAAGCACTTTTCCCTCAGAGCCTTCCACAGGCACTTTTACTCCCCAATTGATATCACGGGTGATAGAGCGTTCAATCAAACCATCTTCTATCCAGCTAAGGATAAACTTTAAAACATTATCTTTCCAGTTGGTTTTAGATTCAAGCCATTCTTTCAATGGTTTGGCAAACTTTGGTAAATCCAAAAACCAATGTTTGGTTTCAGAAACAACAGGAGGATTACCACATATTTTACATTGAGGATTAACCAGCTTTGTTGCATCAACTAATTTTCCACAAGTATCACATTGGTCACCTCTTGCACCTTCAGCACCGCAATGAGGACACAAGCCTTCTACGTATCGATCAGGCAAAAATCTTTTATCATGTTCACAATACATTTGCTGAGTAGAGTGGGTATTAATAAATCCGTTATTCAACAATTCAGTAAAAAAAGTTTGAGATAACTCATGGTGTTTTGGTCTTGCAGTACCAGAGAAATTATCAAATTCAATACATACTCCGTCAAAACTCTTTTTGATGGAATCATGATAAAAGTCAACGATCTCTTGAGGTGTTTTTCCTTCAGCTTCTGCTCTGATAGATATTGGTGCACCATGTTCATCTGTTCCACAAATATAGATAACATCTTCATTTTTTAATTTTAAATAACGAACAAAAATATCTGCAGGAATATAAGCACCTGCAATATGTCCTATATGTAATTTACCGTTTGCGTATGGTAAGGCACTGGTAACAATATATTTACTCATTTAAGCTCCTTGTTTTGGAAAAAATAAAATTTATAAAGAGATATATGCTTTAATAATCCTCTTCAATTCTGCCATATTATAGGGTTTTGCAATGACTTCACTGAATCCCATATCGAGATAAGTTTGTTTATCGTCTTCAAGAAACATACCTGATGCTAATATTGCTGTAAAGGGCTCTCCCTTTTCTTTTAGTATGTTAAATACATCTACTCCGGTTGCATCATCCAGATTCATATCAAAAATGATGATAGCGATCTTATCCATATTTTGATCATAAACACGTTCAGCTTCTTCTGGATTTTGCGACACTAAAAGTGGGGTCTTAATGATTTTAAACATTTCCTGACTCAGTTCACATAATGTATCATCATCTTCTACTAATAAAACGGTATCTTTCATATATCACCTTATATATTTTGTGTGGATTAATCCTAATGCCTCTTTATAGCAATCCTGATCAATGATCAGACTTACTCCCAGTCCGTCCGTTATAAGATTATAAATCTGAATATGTTTTTCTTCAAGTAACTCAATCAGTTCTGCAACGAACTCATTGTCATGAGCAATTCTAACGCCACTGATTGTAACTGAAGCATATTTTTTGCTGTTAATTATCAGCTCTTTATCAGATAGTTCAGTATTGATTGGTTCTAAAAACTTTGATTCTATTAGCAGATTCAATTCCATCTGCTGAATAAAAAAATCAAAAACTTCTGTTTTTATTGTTTTTAATATTTGTGCTGTTTCGCTAAAAGGACATTTAACCTTCAACCACAGCAAATTTTCTTTATGAGCAATCGCTTTTACGAGATTGTTTTCCATATTCTGGATCATGGTACCTTCTTTAAAAGTAAAAGATGATTTGACTTCAACGGGAATCTGATATTTATATGCAAATTCCACGGCTCTTGGTTGAAGTACTTTTGAACCCTGGTATGCCAGATACAACATCTGTTCATAAGAAAGATTCTTATAAGGCTGGGTATTGTCCACATATCTTGGATCAGCAGAAAAAACCGCATCAACATCCGTGTAAATCTCGCACTTTACGGCATTCAGATAAGAAGACAGAGCCACTGCACTGGTATCAGATCCTCCTCTACCTAATGTTGTAATCTCCTTTTCACGACTGACACCCTGAAAACCGGCGACTATTACGATTTTCCCTTTTTCCAGTTCTTCTTTAATGCGAAAGGCATTCACTGTCTGAATCTTTGCATTGCCATGTACTGAATCGGTAATAATACCACTTTGAGAACCGGTAAAAGAAATTGACTGAATGCCTAGTTCCTGTAATGCTAACGACAATAAGGACATTGAGATACGTTCTCCTGCTGTCAACAACATATCAAGCTCACGAGAACAGGGATTTGGAGAAATTTCTTTAGCCAGAGAAATTAATTGATCTGTGGTTTTTGCCATCGCAGACACCACAAC
>JAGOCT010000038.1 GCA_017998585.1 Candidatus Cloacimonadota bacterium
TTAAAATGTCCGATGATTCGGCTTTGCATTTTTGTTCAACGAGTGAGTCAATCATGATGTTGCCAACAAATTTAATCTTCTCCTCAGAAACACCTTCATTTTGTAAGTGCATATTTCCGTCTAGTGATGGGGTCAGTAATAAATCAGAGATCGCATCAGTCGCCAAACGGTTGATTTCTTCAGGCATAGAACGATCCAAGCTTCTCAATCCGGCTTCTAAATGAGCCACTTTTATATGAAGTTTCACAGCATCCAGAGCACAGGCTAAGGTACTGTTTACATCACCTGCAACGACTATCCAATCGGGTTTATCTTCCAATAATACAGATTCATAAGATTCCATAATTCTAGCAGTCTGAACGCCATGGCTACCCGAGCCAACCCCTAAATATACGTCTGGTTCTGGCATATTTAATTCTGTAAAAAAGACTTTTGACATTCGTTCATCATAGTGCTGGCCTGTATGTATTAACCTTACTGTAAACTGATTTGGATACTTTTTAAATTCTCTATACAGTGGGGCGATTTTCATAAAATTTGGTCTGGCCCCAACAATTAGATGTATCTTCATATTCTCTCCTAAAACCATTTTATATACACACGTAATTAGTCAAGCATTATTCTTGCAATCAACTTACAGTTTACAATGTGATTATACTAAAGTCTAAATGCATATAATACAGAATTTTATTTTTATTTTTATTTTTTTCTTGACAAATTTACTGTCTTGATTTATTATAAAATGATTTTTATTAAGTTCGGAGGAGAAAATGAAAAAGTATTACTGACTCTGATCGTAATAGCGATCGCAAGCGCACTAATGGCAATGCCATTACCAGGGAAAGAAGAAGCATTGAAAATCTTTAAGCAAATCAACAGTTTCAAAATCAATGCTGAGAACACACGTCTGCAAAACCCAATGTGTATTTATGAAGACAACATGGACAACAATGAATGGGCTTATGTAGGAAAATATGTTTATGAATATGAAAACAATCAAGTTGCTAATGTCGTTTACAACAGATTAGGCCAGATTGAAGAAGAGACTGTATTGATTCCTTTCATGAGATATCATTATACTTACAGTAATGGAAAAATATCAATTATCAGTATGGAAATGAATGCTAACATGATGGATCCTGAAGGAGAACCTTTGTGGATCGCTTTAATGTCAATGTACTATCAGTATAACAATCAAAATCATTTGACAATGATGTATATGGCTGCAACAGACATGGAAACTGGAGAAATGATCATTGGTTCAAGAGTACATTTTGTCTATGAAAACAATCGTGTTCATTCAGTGGTTAACTTTGAAATTGATGAAGAAACTGAAGAAGTAATGTATGATAAGAGTGTTGTTGAATATGATGCCAATGGCAGAGCGATTCAAATGATTGCTTACTCATCACCAGACTCTTCCAGTTGGACTCAGTATGAAAAAACTGTGATGACTTACGATCCAACAGATACCTCTAATTATGATACATTCCAAAATATTGTTGATAACTCAAACTATATGCAAATCGGTTTTAATTATAATTTTGGCACAGCAAGAGTTAACAATGAAATGACATATTCCTGGAATGGTAGTGAATGGGAAAATCTTGGAAAAGAATTATACGCTTATGACACAAACTGGAATATCACATTAAATCAAGAACAAGAATGGATCAATAACGATTGGCAGACATTCTCTGAAGTTCAGCTTGCTTATGTTAATGCGCAACAATTGGATTATCAGATTCATAAAGAATTAAATAATGATATACTTCAAGAGTATATCAGATACCGTTACAACTACACGACTGCAAACGATAACCAGGTAATTGCACCTTCTACAATATCTATCAATGCTTATCCAAATCCATTCAACGGCAATACCAATATTACTGTAAAGTCAAATGATAAACAAGTAAAGGTTCAGCTTTACAACATCAAAGGCCGTTTAATTGCTGAAGAAAATATGAATTTAAACAGATCAAACAATGTCAATTTCAATACTGAGCATCTGAGCTCCGGTATTTACTTTGTAAAAGTGAAATCAGCTACTGAATCAAAAACCTGTAAAATCATGAAAATCAAATAATTAGTCACAAATCTACATTTGTCCTGCCTCGGCAGGACTTTTTTATTTCCAAAAAGTTTTACAATAATGATTGTTAATCAACGTAACAGCCCGTATCAGTTTTAAAAAAATCTCTATTTATCTTACTTTCCATCACCTTGTTTCGCCTTATCATTTTCAAGCTTTCTAAATTGTATAAAGACTAAGACCAGATAATTCTCTACTGTTTTTAACAGGATAGATAAGATTTTAATATGATTTTTAATTTGCTTTTATATGTTTTTAATATATTTTATTAAAAAGAGAGGTTAAGAATGATTATCAAATTCAACAAGACAGTTAAACATGATTACCCCAAAAAGATACAAGATACCCACCTTGCCTGGTATAGAAACGGAAAGATTTGTATTATAAGAAAATACAATGACTACACACTACAGATGCAGAATTTGTATATCAAAGAAATGAATCAAATCATACATAGACTATGGTCTGAACTTAGTATGAGTTCTAAAAGAGATCTCCAAAAATATGCTAACCAATATAAAAAAAGATATCCATCACTCAGAAAGAGAGGAAATAATGCTTACAGCATTTTTTTAATGATTTGCCACTCTATCATAAGAAAATTTAGTCTTAATTCACTATCTTATTTAAAGTTAGAACAAACAATTTCAGATATTCTTTCTTTATCATCGATTCATTCTCTTATCTTGCAGGGGATTATTAGAGCTGTAAAGAATGCCTATCAGTTAAATCAAACGATTATCAAAAAAGAAATTTCTAATCAAAACATCACTATTTTAGTAAATCATTCAGAAACTATCATTCAAAAACCCACATACATTGTTAGTACTTTTAATCCTTACGCTCTCATTGAAGGAAGAGGAGGTTAAAAAATGACTAACATGAAAATAAAAAAACTGATTTTATGAAAAAAAGGGGAGTATAAGGTTTTAAATGATGATTTTTAACAATAAGTTTAAAAAATGAGATAAAAGGCTTGACATAAAGAAATACTCTAAGATAATTTGTAAAAAAGTCTAAGGATGAAGATGAGTTTTGCTAATAAAGATAATACACTGGTAATTGTACCAATTTACAATTCAATGGAACATCTCGATCAACTGTTCAGAGAGATTAGTAGCTATATTCCTTTAAATCAAATAATTGCAGTTGATGACGGATCAAGTGATCAGTCTTCTGCCTTATGTGAGAATGCAGGCGTAAGACTAATCAGTTTTAAAAAGAACAAAGGAAAAGGAGCCGCATTAAAAGCCGGTTTTGAATATGCGATACAAAATGCTTTTGAGTTTGCATTTACGATAGACAGTGATTTACAGCATTCACCTCACAGTATTCCCAGATTTTTTAGAAAGCAAAATTATACGATGGCTGATTTACTCATCGGTAAAAGAGACTTTTCCTTCAGAAAAATGCCTTTTATGAGAATTTTGTCCAATAGTATAACATCAGCAATAGTAAGTCTAATTTCTGGTCAGAAAGTTTATGATTCACAATGTGGATACAGATTATATCGTTTAGATAAATTGCGAAATCTTCATATTCATTCTGACAGATACCAGTATGAGACTGAAATCATATTAAAAATGAGTAATCATCTTTGTAAGATTGACTATGTCAGTATTGCTACGATTTATAATGGTGAAGTCAGTTATATCAGATCATTCAGAGATATAATGAACTTCATAAAAGTCATATTTAGACATATTTAGGAGAATAAATGAATATATTATTAAGTAATGATGATGGAATCGAAGGCAAAGGAATTCAAGTTTTAGCTGAAGTACTTGAAAAAAACGGGCATAATGTTTATGTGGTGGCCCCCTTATACGAAAGGAGTGCTGCATCCCACTCAATCACAATTCGTGAGCCTTTACGGGTAAAACAAATCAGTGAAAAAAGCTGGGCTGTCTCAGGTACACCTGTTGATTGCGTTCTGGTAGCTTTTGAACATATACTTAAAGATAAAAAAATTGATTTAGTTATTTCAGGAATCAATGCCGGACAGAACATTGGTGATGATGTCTTATATTCTGGTACAGTAGGCGTGGCGATCGAAGCAATGTGTTTGGGATACAAAGCGATAGCTATTTCAATTACCAGTTACGAAAATCAGATATTTGAAACAGCCGCAAACATACTAGAAAAGCTAATTGCTTCAGATATTTCAAAACTGATTGGATATCGCCAGATTATCAATATCAACATACCAAACCTACCAATCGAGAAAATCAAAGGATATAAAGTATGTAAAACGGGATTCAGACGTTACCAGAATATTATACATTGTCATAAAGATCATCGTAATCGTGAAATCTTCTGGATTGGTGGTGACACACCTGTTTGGGATCATTTCCATGAAAATGTGGATGGCGCTGCCATTGAAGATCATTATGTTTCAGTTTCACCTCTGAAAATAGACTTGAATGATTATGAACAACATGATATATATCAGGATTTTTTTGAACAAAATCATGATCATTTGAAATTAAATAATTAAAAGGTAAGAGTACAATGAGATTTGAAGATCAACGTAAAATCATGATAGAAAAGAACTTAATTTCTAGAGGGATAAATGATAAAGCGCTTTTAAAAGCTTTTGATAAAGTGCCAAGAGAAAATTTTGTACCAGATGAATGGAGACAATATGCATATCAGGATCATCCCCTTCAAATTGCTTGTAAGCAAACAATATCCCAACCCTTTATTATTGCATATATGATGCAGCTACTTGAGATTAAGTCGGATGATATCGTACTTGAGATTGGAACGGGCTCTGGTTATCAAACAGCTCTCTTAGCTGAACTAAGTAAAGAAGTCTATACAGTAGAACGATTTTCAGAATTGTCAATGAGTGCCAGAAAAGTATTAAGAAGTTTAAACTATACCAATATCTTTTACCGGATCGGCGATGGAACAAAAGGATGGGATAAAGCGATTCCAGTTCAAACAGAATTTGATAAAATTGTAGTATGTGCCGGATCACCGGATATTCCTGTCAGTTTAATAAATCAGTTAAGACTGGAAGGACGTTTAGTTATCCCTGTAGGAAATACAACCGAACAAAAAGTAATTTTACTTATTAAACACGAACATGAGAATGAAATAATAGAACTGGCACCCTGTACGTTTGTACCACTTATCGGTCAGGAAGGCTGGAGTGCTTAGGAGTCATCATGCTGAATTGTTTTAAAAACCTTTTTAAGAATAAGACAGATATCAGTCAGCTGTCTGGCATGATTTTACTGAAAGATCTCAACAAGCTTGAGTTGTTAAACCTCTCTAAATATATGATTGAAAGACATTTTAAAAGTGGAGAGATGATTTACAAAGAAAATTATCCACATGTTGTTCTTTACTTTATTATATCTGGAAAAATTGAAATATTCATTGATCAAAATGATAATAAATTTATTTATACAACTTTATCTGAAAACCATCATTTTGGTGAAGTGGGTATGTTTAATGAAAGTACCCGCATCACATCTGCGAAAGCCATCACAGATTGTACCTTATATGCCATTTCCAAATATGATTTTGTAAAATTTATCAGTAAGTACCCAGGTACCGGCATCAAATTATTGTTTAAACTAGCTGAGAGCATTTCAAGTGAATTGTTTAAATGGATAAAAAATGAATTTGACCCAAGTTAATTTAATGAAAATTGGTTTTATTTTACTCTGTCTGCTGATAGGAGGAGTTGCTTTTTATCTTTACAAAAGCATATTTTCATATTTTATTTTATCATTGATTTTTGTATACTTTGCAAATCCTGTTGTAACTGTATTTGAAAATCTAGGGATCAGAAGATCATTTTCAATTCTGCTCTTTTATTTGCTATTGTTCTCATCAATATTCTTTATCATATACTTTTTATTACCTCTGATGCTCAGGCAGGGCTCTACTATCACTTCAGCGTTTAATGAATTTATCAGTCTTTCTCCTGATAATCTGAATGAACTGCCCTTTGTCAAAAACATTGAAGGGGTTATGCAGCCATTGATAAAATGGTTTCCATTTATTGAGCTCGATAAGCTAACGGTTAATCTTCAATTTATTATTTCTCAAACAGTTAAAAAGCTCCCTAATTATATTTTACTTTATTCTAAAGATATTGCAAGTTTTTTTTCCTATTTTGTGATTGTACCCGTAATGAGTTTTTTTATATTAAGAGATGTTCAGTTTTTTAAAAAGGAGATCTTTAAACTCATTCCTAACAGGTACTTTGAAATCAGTATTATATTGATCAATCAAGTAAATAGCAGTATTATAACATACTTAAAAACACTTTTGATTGAAGTGTCAATAGTTGGTGGCATGACAGCTTTGGTTCTAACTCTGATTGGTGTTAAATTTGGCATTTTAATCGGTTTAATCGCTGGTTTATTCAACATTATTCCTTATCTGGGTCCTTTCTCAGCAGCATTGTTCGCAAGCTTATCGGTTCTGTTAACAGGGAGGCCAATTTCTATGGTTGTATATACAATTTTAGGAATGTGGGCAGTCCAGATAATTGACAACAATATTGTTTTTCCGATGGTGATGTCCAAAGGTATAGAAATCCATCCGCTTTATGTATTTCTGACAGCGATTGCAGGTGGACTGACATTTGGTTTTATTGGAATGTTGTTGGCTTTACCCTTGCTTTATCTGGTAAGTGGTATCATTCAGGTATTGTATAAAAATCTAAAGGATTTTGATATTATTTAGTTTATGACCTTTTAGGTTATTGAAAATAAGGGGTTGTTATGAAATTATTAGACAAATGTGGCAGCTTTCAGGAAGCAAGAAAAATCGAAAAAATGGGTTATTATCCCTATTTCAGGGTAATTTCTACTGAACAGGATACAGAAGTATTAGTCAACGGTCAAAAAATGCTGATGATGGGGTCTAATAGCTATTTAGGCTTAACCACTCATCCCAAAGTGAAAGAAGCAGCAAAAAATGCCCTCGATAAATATGGTAGCGGTTGTGCTGGATCAAGATTTTTAAATGGAACACTTGATATTCATATTGAACTGGAAAACAAGCTGGCTGAACTGACTGGCAAACAAGCAGCGCTTGTATTTGCAACCGGTTATCAGGCAAATGTAGGTTGTATCAGTGCTCTTGTATCAAAAAATGAATTCATCGTAACAGACAAACTTGACCATGCATCCATTATTGATGGTTGCAAGTTATCTTTTGGTCAAATGCTAAGATTTAACCATAATGATATGGTTTCTCTTGAAAAAACACTTTCAAAAATTGACAGTTCAAAAGCGTTAATCGTTGTCGATGGCATTTTTTCTATGGAAGGAGATATTGCAAATATTCCAGAGATTGTAAAATTGTGTGAAAAATATAATGCCAATCTGATGATAGATGAAGCTCATTCTCTTGGCGTATTGCATAAAACCGGTGCTGGTGCAGCAATGCACTTTGGATTAACAGATAAGACAGATATTATCATGGGTACTTTTAGCAAATCACTGGCTTCTGTTGGTGGTTTTATTGCAGGAGATGAAGATGTAATTCACTATCTGAAACATTTTTCCAGAGCCTTAATTTTTAGTGCTTCATTACCTCCTGCATCCGCAGCCAGTGTGCTTGCAGCTCTTGATATCATGAGGGATGAACCAGAAAGAATCGAAAAGTTATGGGAAAATACACGTTTTATGTCTGAAGGGTTTAAATCAATGGGATATGATACAGGCTCATCAACAACACCAGTGATACCACTTCATACAGGCGATATGATGACTACATTCAAGATGTGGAAACGTCTGGCAGAAGAAGGTGTATTTATCAATCCAGTTATTCCTCCTGCTGTTCCTCCATCAGACACAATGATTCGTTGCAGTTTTATGGCAACCCATACCTTGAGCCAATTAGAAAAAGCGCTTGATAAGTTTAAATTAGTCGGAAAAGAACTCAATATCATATAAGGAGAAATTATGAGTAAATATTTTAAAAACCTGGTTGGTGAAAAATGCTACCTATCCCCTCTTTCACTTGAAGATGCAGCCTTATATGCTGAATGGATGAATGATTATCATGTAACCTTAAATCTGGGTGTCGGTGGCACAATTTTTAATGTAGAAAAAGAAAAGAAAATTCTTGAAGGATTTCAAAATAATAATGATTATATCTTTGCGATTGTTGACAGAGAAAGTAATAAACTGATTGGTTCAGCTGGATTGCATAATATAAATTTTATTAATGGAACATCAGAGATTGGCATCAATATTGGTGACAAAAACTTCTGGAACAGAGGTTATGGAAAAGAAGTAATGAATCTACTTATGGATTTTGGATTTAATATTTTGAATCTTTTTTCTATTTATTTGACGGTATTATCTTTTAATCAAAGAGCTGTGAAACTATACAAAAAAGTAGGATTTACAGAATGTGGTTGCCTTAAAGGATTTAGAAAAATAGCCAATGAACGTTATGATATGATTTATATGCAGATTTTTGCAGAAAACTTTGAAAGTCCTTATATCAAAAAAGTCATGAATGAATTGCAAACAGATAAGAGTAGTTTGACACTGAAACTGGAGCTTTGATTCATGTTAAAAAAGGTTGTAGATCAGGCTTTAGCAGTCAGAATTTTAGAAAACTCAATCAAAAATGACAAGATTGCTCAGGCTTACTTGTTTTATGGACCAGAAGGCTGTGGAAAACTTTTCACAGCTTATCTTTTTGCCATGGCTATTAACTGCTATTCGTCTGAAGACAGAGTGCCTTGTGGCACCTGTATATCCTGTCGGAAGTTTCTCCAGTTTTCACATCCTGATATTCTTTACCTCTTCCCTATCCCCAAATTCGAAATGAACAGTAGTGGAGAAATTAAAAATCAGGCAAACCAGGAAGAATACCAAAAATATATTCAGGCAAAGATAAAAACGCCTTGGAAAGACTATTTGTTTACAGGTAATACAGAGATTAGAATTGACCAGATTCGTATGATTCAACAAAAATTAATTACTGCCCCCTATGAAGCAGAAAAAAAAATAATAATCATCGAAAACGCTGAGAAAATGAATAATCAAGCTGCAAATGCTTTTCTGAAAACACTCGAAGAACCATCACCCAACACGATTATCATCATGACAACCAAAACCATAAACAGCCTCTTACCCACGATACTATCCAGATGCCAAAAGATTGAATTTCATCCGGTGAAACCTGAAAAGATAGAAATCTATCTTAGACATGTTTTTTCCCTGGAACCTGTAAAAGCAAAACTGATTTCAAAACTATCCAATTCAAATTTAGAAAAAGCAATACTTCTATCTAACGAAAATGACTTTGAAAGTATCGACAAGACATCTGATTTCTTTCAGATATTGTTGGCAAACGATGACCAGGCTTTCCTTTCATGGATGGAGGAAATGATAGTCAAATCTGGCAAAAACAGTACTTTTCTAACAGATGTAATAGACTCATTT
>JAGOCT010000039.1 GCA_017998585.1 Candidatus Cloacimonadota bacterium
TTGGGGTGTGCTTCAATAAAGAGCCCGTCCACCATGCCTGAACCGATAGCTGCTTGAGCAAGCATTGGCGCAAATTCAGGTGTACCTCCGGTAGTCTGAGTCAGAGAAGGTCTTTGCATACTATGTGTTACATCATAAACTACAGGGAAATCCAGTTTTTTCATCATGGCAAAGCTTCTAAAGTCAACCACCAGATTATGATAACCAAAGCTGGTGCCTCGTTCTGTAAGCATCACTTTGTAGTTATCATTCACAGTAACTTTTTCAGCTTGCTGCCACATATCTTCAGGTGCTAAAAACTGGCCTTTCTTAATGTTAACAATCTTTCCAGTTTTTGCTGCAGCAGATATCAACCAGGTTTGTCTGCTAAGAAACGCAGGGATCTGAATCACATCAGCTACTTCAGCGACTTCTTCCACTTCTTCAGTTTCATGTACATCTGTCAAAATCGGCAATTCATAGGTTTCTTTGATTTTTCTGAGGATTTTTAAGCCTTTTTTCATACCTGGGCCTGAAAAAGAGTGAAAGTTTGTTCGGTTTGATTTTTCGTATGAAGACTTAAAAATGAGTGTAATGCCAAGCTTATCTGTTGTCTTCTTCAAAAATTCTGCAGCATTCATCATCAGCTTTTCATCTTCAATAACGCAAGGACCTGATATTAGAAAAAACATATCCTGGTGGGTTATCCCTTGATAAAGTTCTTCTGGTGTTATCATTTGCTATCCCTTCTATAGATTATTCTTTTATTATCCAATAGTTAAAATATCATTTAGCTGTCCAGCTTTTTTACAATATTTTTATCTGTTTGCTTATCTGTTTTTTTAACAACACATTAGCTTTATGCAAGTTTTTATTAACAATCCTAAAAATTAAAAACAGTATATACTCACGCAGAGGTCTAATTAAGTTCTTTAGAAATATACGCCCACTCTTTTAATATTTGTAAATAAAGTTTATCTGCATACTCGTCAGGTAATTGATTAATTTGCTTACAATCTGCAGTATATACAGCCATCTGATCAAAACACATATTTAATGATATTCCTTTTATAGAATGAGCGGTAATCTTAAATAAGTCCACGTTGTTTGTATTTATCGCCTGTTCAAGACTTTTTAATGAAGTATCAACATCTTCAAGACTAATTTCAATTAGCTGTTGAAAGAAGTTTAAATCATGATTGATCCGTTCGAGTAATTTCTTTTTATCGAAATGCTTTTTTATCTCGGATATATTGGCTGTCTCATTCAAATCATCAGTTAATAACAGGTTGGCCTCCATAGTCATAAAATCTGCTTCAAGAGAAAAGTAAAAGTCTGATCCTATGCCAGGTTCACTCATTACTTTTAATTCTGAGTCAAGTTGGTTTAATAACCTGCAGGCAATACTCAGACCAAGTCCAGTGCCTCCATATCTTCTTGTAGTTGAATTATCAGCCTGAATAAACGGATCAAACAAGCTTTTAATATTCTCTTGTTTTATGCCAATACCTGTATCTTTTACATGAAAATGAAAAATCCCCTTAGTCTTATTAACCTGCTCAAAATCTAAAACAAACTCTACATTACCGGTTTCTGTAAATTTTACTGCGTTATCTGTTAGTTTTTGAATTATTCTTAAAAGTCTTTTCTGATCCGTAATCATAAAATCAGGTAGTCTTTTATCAATTGTCATAATTACATTGATAGGTTTTTCTTCAATCTCTATTTTTATATTATCTTCTACTTTCTGTACTAAATCCTGTAATTTAACTCTGGTCAAAGTAATTTCTTTTTTTTCATTCTCTATCTTTGAAAAATCTAAAATATCATTAATAATATTGAGAAGTGAATAACCTGATTGTTTAATATAAGCAGTATATTCAATCACCTGATCATCTCTGGCAATTTTCTCAAGTAACTCAGAAAAACCGATTATCCCATTTAACGGTGTTCTGATTTCATGACTTATATTGGTTAAAAAGTCACTTTTTGCTTTACTTGCTGACACAGCATACTCTTTTGCTTCAAATAATTCTTTTTCATATTGTTTTCGGGCATCAATATTACGGCTAACACCTATTATTTCTACATCATGATCTTCATTGTACCTAAAACGGGTAGATGTTTCAATCCAGATAATCCGGCCATCCTTACATATCTGTTGAATTTCATCAAAATGATAGCTTATCTTTTCAGGATCTCTGAAAAACAAATCAAGACTTTCCTTAATCCGGTTGTTGACATACGCGAAGGATTCTGCTGTCATAGAGTCTTCAAGTGATTCTTCCAGAGCTTCTTCTACACTGATTCCCCGTAGTTGCATTATCGATGGGCTTACATATGTAAATCTCATTGTTTTAAGATTTAGTATCCAGGTAACATCGGAAGAAAATTCTGTCAATAGTCGAAACTTCTCTTCGCTTTCCCTGATTGCCAGCTCCATTTCCTTTCTGTGTGTAATATCTTCAATCATTTCAATCACATAATCGACCTGATTATTGGCATTAATAACTGGTGCAGTGGTAATTTGATAATAAAAATTTTTACCGTTAATGAGCAAATATCTTTCGAATGATGCAGGCATTTTACTTTTAATAATATTCTCTAAAAAGCACTCAAAACAAGGGAAGCCATTCGGATTTGTTACTAAATTATCATAGCATTTCTGACTAACTGATATATTACAAGCTGGAAACATAGTGCTCATTTTTCTGTTAATTGCAAGAATATTATAATTCCTGTCAATCATCGCAACCCCTACTGGCAAATTATCAACAAGCGTTTGAAATTTCCTGTCAATCTCCTGTATAATATTTTGACTGTTTTTTCTTTCTGACAAATCTCTGATAGATACAATTCTTGCCAGTTCATTATCAAGATATTTATTATAAGCGTATAATTCTACAGGTATAATCGTACCATCTTTTTTGACTATTCTAATTTCATAAGGTTCTGTATTATTTAAGCTTAAATGATTGATTACATTTGGTAAATCATCAGGGTGAACAGCCATAGTTAATATATTTTTCCCTAATGCTTCATTACGAGTATAGCCCATTAGTTTGCATAAAGCACTATTAAGATCAATAACGATTCCATTTTTATGAATTACAATTCCTTCAACAGCAGCATCTGAGAGTACCCTGTAACGGTTTTGGCTTTCTGCTAAATCTTTCTTTATATCCTTATGTTGCTCATAAAGATGCACGTTTGTTGTAATATCATTTATAAAAATCACAAATTGCATATCTTGAAGGGGTAATATTTTAATTTTTAGCCATTTCTTAAAAGACTTAAAAAAGGTTTTTACGGTTTTCTCTTTTTTTAAGAGTAGCAGTTCATAACACATTAATATCCACTCTACAGGAAAATCCGAAAACAAACATTGTAAGGAGTGATTTACTAATGAATCTTTAGACAGACCACTCAATTTTACAAATTCACTATTACAATCTATAAGCTGTATATCCTTAGGGTATTGATGATCGTCAAATTCTATTTTGCAGAAAAGACACGAAATGGGGGTTCTTTCCAAAAGACGATGATAATCCAGTTCATTCATCAGAGATACTCCCTTTCCATTAATACATAAAATATATCATGAGTAGGGATGAATGTCAAGCATTAAAATTACTTATTTCGAATTCTTTTCTTTAAACCCTGAATTTCAGACTCAAGTCTTTGTATTTCTGATTCAATTTCAGTATCTGACTGTTTTAAAATTTGATTGATTTTACCTTGAGAATAAATATATAATTCACTATCATAAATATCTGGTCCAATTATATAGACTTCGTCGGATTTGTTTTTAAAGTCACGGATTTTATTATTTGTCAGATTCAGATTTACCTTTATATGCTTTTGTTTTCTTATAACATCAAGAACAATGGGTTGTTTTTTAATCCCCCATGCCAGCTGTTTGCTTAAATCGTCTTCAGTCTGCACCACATTGGAATTGACGTGAGTAATAATATCTCCAACCCTAAGTCCATTCGTTAAAGCTAAAGAATGCTCTCTGATATCTACAATAACAAGCCCTTTATTATGTTTAAAATACTCTGACAGTTGTTCATCCATTTTTTGAACATCAATACCGATGAATAACCATGGATTTTGAATATAATTGTAAATATACAAATCTTTTAGTAGCGCAGATCTATTCTGAGCATTTATCGTATAAATTTGAGTCCGTTTATTGGTCTTAACAGTAAAAAGAATTCGGTCATTAGGTTTATAGGAGGCCAGTACTCTTTGAAAATCACTTTCATTAGTAATCAACTGATCATCAATCTTACAAATAATATGATTTTTTCTTAATCCTGCTTTTTCTGCAGGTGAATCCTGCAAAACAGAATCAATTCTAACTCCACCTTTTAAATGATGTTTTATCATGGTTGGCTTATCAATTTCACTGATATAGACCCCAATATATATATTCTGGGACAGTAAAATTGAGCAAAATACGAGCATTAAAGCAGAAATTATTATTTTTGACATAGAGTTTGATTTAATATAATATTCTAGGCTGAACTTTCTTTTTCACTTCACTGATATAGAAAATAGTTCTGTTGGCATCATCTTTTAATTTATGAAGGATATAGGATTTATCTTCTTCTATCATTGAAAGAGGAGAGTCATTTAAATTACCTGAGACAGGTTTGATATGGTCTGAGATGTTAGAAAAGTCTGTATTTTCATCAGAATTGAAGAGGAGATAATCCATATTACTTTTATGATTGAAGGCGAGTTGGTTAAGACGGTATGCAGTTTGAGGTTTAATAATCAGCATCCCCAGCATTAAAGTCATAATTCCGGCCAGAGAGAAAGAGATAATTGGCATCAGTTTTCTTTCTTTCTGCTCAAAAAATTTATTTCTAAGATCATATTTCAGTCTGACAGAAAATGGACCTGTTTGAAATTCAGGTTTATTGACACTACATAGATATTTGCTTAAGCGCTTCATTAAACACCTCCTCAGGAATCAAAGTCTCCAGTTTTTTTAATGCACGATGTAAATTGACGCGCAGAGTACTTTCATTCTTTCCTGTTAGTTCAGCGATTTCGCTAAATGCTTTTCGCTCGAAAAATCTAAGAGTGATCAGATCTTGATCTTTCATTGGTAATTGTTTTAAGTAAGTATGAACAAATTCAAAAGATTTTTCATTCTTGGATTGATAAGAATCATGATGTTTATCTTCTGTTTCAAGATGATAATTACGCGAAATCTTTTGCAACTTCTTTTCTCGTTTGGCATGATTACAAATTTCATTAAAAGCAATACGATACAACCAGGCAGAAAAAGGTATTTTCCTCCATTTAAAAAGAGCCAGGTTTTTCATGGCCTTGTAAAACACCGTTGATACAATATCTTCTGCCACTTCACGGTTATATACACGGTACATTACGTAATTAAAAATGACCGGCATGTATTTTTCGTAGATATAGTCAAAGGCTTTAAAATCATTCTTAGCCTGTAAGATAATCTCTTTTTCTTCCTGTTCGTTATATTTTGCCATTTTCACACCTTCATATATTCTATAGAACTATAATCATAACAAAGAATAAGAAAAATGTTACAAAAAAAGGCAGATTTTTTGAAATCTGCCTTTTTAATCTATTCTCATGGTTAAATATCCATGATTTCTTTTTCTTTATTCTTCGCTAAATCGTCGATTTTCTCAATCCACTTATCAGTAAGTTTCTGAATATCATCAAGGATTTTCTTTTCCTGATCTTCAGTAATTTCACTGTTCTTCTTTTGTTTTTTAACGAGTTCATTAAAATCGCGACGAACGTTACGGCTTGCTACTTTTGCATCTTCTGCCTGTTTTTTTACACCTTTGACAATCTCTTTACGTTTATCTTCAGTTAATGAAGGGAAAGGTAAACGAATCACATTGCCATCATTTTCAGGTGTGATACCAAGATTTGCGGCTAAGATAGCTTTCTCAATTTCTGATAAAGTCGTTTTATCCCAAGGTTGAAGGATAATCATACGAGGTTCAGGAATATTAATATTACCTAGCTGTTTTACAGGTGTTGGTGTGCCGTAGTAATTGACCTTTATATCGTCAAGAATGGAAGCACTTGCTCTGCCTGTACGTGTTTTTGTAAATTGATGAGCTAAAGATTCAAAGGTTTTATTCATCTTTTCTTCGGCTTGTTTTACGATATCTTCCATTTTTTCTCCTTAGATATGTACATAAGTGCCATAATCTTTGTTAAGCAGACAGTCTTTGATACTGCCCTTATTACCAATATTAAAGACCTTTATTGGAACTTCATAATCTCTTGCCAGTGAAAATGCGGTCATATCCATGATATTTAATTGTTTATTAAGCGCTTCAGTATAGCTTAAATCAGAGATAAACTGAGCATCAGGGTCTTTTTTAGGATCAGCAGTATAAACACCATCCACTTTCGTACCTTTTAAGACCAGATCACAGTTTAATTCTATTGCTCTTAGAACAGCTGCAGTATCAGTTGTGAAGAATGGGTTTCCTGTCCCACCAGCAAAGAAGCATATTTTCCCTTTTTTCATATCATCGTTAGCACACTGATATGTGTAAAGTTTTGCAACCTTAGGACATTCAAAAGCAGAAAATACTTCAACGGCATAATTTTTAGACTGAAGAATATTAGCCATAACCACTGCATTTTGCAAAGTTGCAAGCATCCCTACATTATCAGCTGCAGCTCGGTCAACTTCGGGATGCTCTCCGCCACGAAAGAAATTTCCGCCACCAATAACGATCCCAATGCTATAACCTAACTTTCTCACTTCAATAATTTCATTACATATATCATTGACTATCAGATTATCAAATCCAAAACCGAGCTGACCTGATAGATATTCACCGCTTATTTTCAGTATGATTCTATGTATCTTTTCGGGTTTAAAGGCGTTCATAACTATTCACCAAGTGAAAATCTGACAAAACGGGCAATCTGAATATTTTCACCAGTTTTGGTAATCGTTTCGTTGATGACATCCTGAACAGTTTTTTTATCATCTTTAATGTATTCTTGTGATAAAAGACAATTTTCTTTGTAGAATTTTGCAATCTGACCATCAACAATTTTATCTACAAATTTTTCATCTTTACCATCATTAATCGCTTTATTGCGATATACTTCTCTCTCATTTTCCACTACTTTTGGATCTAAATCTTCAGAACGTAAGGAAAGCGGATTATTAGCAACAATCTGCATACATATGTTTTTACATAATTGTTCAAAATCTTCTGTTCTTGCAACGAAATCTGTTTCACAATTGATTTCAACAAGACAGCCAACACGGTTATTGGAGTGAATATAAGAATAAATACGGCCTTCTTTGGTTTCTCTGTCTGATTTTGAAGCGGCTTTTGCAATGCCTCTTTCACGTAACCAATTAATCGCTTCTTCAATATTTCCATTTTTTTCAACTAACGCTTTTTTACATTCCATCATGCCAGCGCCGGTTTTTTCACGTAATTCTTTCACTAATGAAGCTGTAATTTCCATTTTATATCTCCTTATTCCTGATTATTTTAAAAAAAAAGAGAGACTCTCGTCTCTCTTTCAAAACGATATATTAATTAGAAGAATCTTTGTTTTCTTCAGGATTTTCTAAATTATCAATGATATCCATTAAATCGTCTTCTGTTGCTTCTGTAGTTGCTTCTGCGGTCATAACATCAGTTGTTGCCTGAACGGGAGCGGCACCTTCTTCTGCAATTTGACGGCCTTCTTTAACTGCATTAGCGAGAGTTAAGGCGATTAATTCAACGGCACGGATCGCGTCATCATTTGAAGGGATAACATAATCTACCACATCTGGGTCACAGTTTGTATCTACCATGCCAATGATTGGGATACCAAGTTTGCGTGCTTCGTGAACTGCAATCGCTTCTTTTACTGTATCTACGATAAATACAGCACCAGGTTTTCTGTCAAGCTTACGGATTCCACCTAAAGCTTGAACGATTTTTGCATGTTCTCTTCTCATTTTTATCTGTTCTAATTTAGTATAATTACTGAAATTTGCAGGATTATTCATTAAATCTTCAATAAATTCCATTTTTTCAACAGATTTGCGGATAGTCTGCATATTAGTTAACATTCCACCATACCAACGGTAACTAACATAACTGACATCTGCTTCCTGAGCTGCTTTTTCAACAGCTTCCTGAGCTTGTTTTTTGGTTCCAACAAATAAAATCTGTTCGCCTTTTCTGGCAACATCTTTTAAAAATTGATATGCTTCGTTGATTGAATCAACTGTTTGCTTTAAATCAATGATATGAATACCATTTCTTTTAATGAAAATGTATTTTTTCATTTTTGGGTTCCACTTATGAGTCTGATGACCAAAGTGAACGCCTGCTTCGAGTAGTTGTTTCATTGAAACTACAGTCATTTTTTCTCCTTTACGGTTAAATTGCCGGGGGGATATAAGCGATTCAGTTTTTCAGGCTTACACACAGATCATTAAGCTGTGAGAGTACACTCTTGAAATTTTAAAGCTTTCCATGTAATTGAAAAACACCGCCTCGCAACTCCGGTCCCGTCGTAATATTGGTTTTTAGCGTTTAGAGAACTGGAATCTCTTTCTTGCTTTTGGACGGCCTGGTTTTTTACGTTCAACCATGCGTGAGTCACGTGTTAATAAGCCTTTAGCCTTTAAAACAGGACGTAAAGCTTCGTCATATTTGATAAGAGCACGGGATATACCGTGTCTGATAGCACCTGCCTGGCTGGATAATCCGCCACCACATACATTGACTTTAAGGTCAAATTTGTCGCTTAAAGCAACTAATTCAAAAGGTTGTTCAACAACCATTTCAAGAATTTCACGAGCAAGATATTTTTTCATTGGAACTGAATTGATAAGTCTTTTACCAGTTCCTGGTGTTATTCTTACACGTGCAACAGCTGTTTTTCTTCTTCCGACTGCATCAAAATACTGCATTCAATAGCCTCCAGATTATGGTAAAGTAACAGGTTTCTGCGCGGTGTGAGGATGTTCACTGCCTGCATAAACTTTTAACTTGGTAAGCATCTGTCTTCCCAATGCATTTTTGGGGAGCATGCCTTTTACTGAGTGAATAATGATTTCTTCAGGTTTTTTAGTGATCATACGTTTAAAAGAGGTTTCTTTTAATCCGCTTGGATAACCACTAAAATTCTGATATACTTTTTGAAGGGCTTTACTTCCGGTTAAATTCACTTTTTCAGCATTAATGATCACGATGTAATCACCGGTATCAATGTTTGGGCTAAAATAAGGTTTATTTTTACCACGAAGAATAGAAGCCACCTGAGTTGATAAACGACCTAAGGTTTTGTTTTCAGCATCGATAACATACCAATTCTGCTGAATTTCACCAGGTCTTGGGGTGAATGTCTTCATTCTAACTCCTTTCTATTTTTTCTAATCTAATCAAAATATTTTTACATAAGCTTTTATGTCAAGCATAAAGATGAATTCTTTTTCTTTTTTGAGTAATAACAAAAACGGTTTTTAAAAGAACTGGCGGAGAGTCAGGGATTCGAACCCT
>JAGOCT010000040.1 GCA_017998585.1 Candidatus Cloacimonadota bacterium
TCCGAAAGGAAATCAAACGATTGCGAAATGCTGATTATGGGCAACTGCAACAATACAATAGAGAATCCGCCCAGCGAAGAATGAAGTGGTTTCAGGAAAATCAATCATTATTCGGTTTTGTGGATGGTGATCCGATTGATTCGGCATATCGTTTGCTTTTGGAGCGTTTTGGAATTGAGGAATCGGAAGCTCCGATAGTCGAGCGATTGGCGGGGCGGATCATGTTTCATTCCATGAATTTCTGTCCGACATTGGAGGCGTGTCGGATTTTGGGATATGACACCCGATATGTTTGCCGGCATTATAATGAAGATTCGACGGACCAATTGGTCAAAAGAATTGATCCCCGGCTGAGTTTCAGCCGGAATTATGATAGGTTGAGGCCGTATAGCCCTTATTGCGAGGAAATGATAAGCATGGATAATGAATAATCGATAAAATCCTGTTGACATATTATTTTAGTTACCCAAAAAAAATATTATAGTACCAATAAATATTTAACTTGTTATCAATAATGACAATAGCATTTAAGCTCGATAAGTTGTTTAAAATAAAGCTTGACAAAAATAAAAAATTACCATATCATTGATATGAGGTTTTTAAGATTGTCGGATTATAAAAGAAATAATTCTAATTAAGTACAGTGGAACGTTATGGCGGATAAGGAAGCAAAAGATCGTATTAAAATCCATCATTTGTTTAAAGAGGCTATGAGGTGTTTTTTTAATAATGAAAACGATAAAGCAAAGACTTTCCTGGAAAACGATATCAAGATTTTATTATATCAGTTTAATAAATGGAGTAATGATTTTACTGAAGTTCAAAATGGTTTCCACCGGTTAAAAATACAGACTGCAAGTAAATACTGTTCAACTTAATGGACAACAGAATGATATGAAGGTTAGAATAAGCAGCAGGAGTATAATTCGTGAGAGTTAAGATTTCGCTCATTGCAGAGACAAAATTTATAATAAAGCTAGAGTATAAAAGCTCCTTGCAGGCTATAATCTATTCAATGCTTGATGAACAGTTTGCCGCTTGGCTGCATATTAAAGGGTTTGAATATGAAAAAAGAAGTTTTAAGCTGTTTTGCTTCAGAAGATTTCATGAGCAGTATCGGTTTTTAAAGGAATCTAACGAATTTCTCTATCCGCCGGAAGTATCCTTTACTATTTCCTCTCCGGTCTATGAAATACTTGAACAGACTGCGAAGAACTTTGCAATGTCTACACAATTAAATATTGCAGGTAATAGATTCATGGTGAATTCGATTGAAATCCTCCCATTTGAAAGAATAGAAACCGGGAGAATAAGAGTAAACGCAGTTGAACCGGTTGAAGTTCATTCAACACTCACAAAAAGTGATGGAACACCAAAAACCTACTACTATTCACCTAAAGAGAAGGAATTTTCAGAGCTTGTCAATAAAAACCTGCAAAAAAAGTGGTTTTCGTTTTATGGAGAGGAATGCCCTCATAATATCATAATTGAACCGGTAAACATGAAGTATTGCAAAGAGCGGGTACAGAATTTTAAAAATCGCGTAATTAAGGGATGGACCGGCGATTTCTGGCTGGAAGGAAATCCGGAAATTCTCAGATTTGCATTGGATACAGGCATTGGCAGTTCCAATAGCGCCGGATACGGATTTATTGAACTGGTAGAAAAGAGATAAAAGGAGTTAAATTGAAAGATAGAAGAAGATTGAGAGAGCCATATATTGAACCGACATTTAGAAGCAATTTAATTAAATATACAATCTTGGATAAACCGAACAGCAGACAACAGAAATACAGATTGCCATAGAAAGGTAAATTGCTTGTAACTGAAAGAAAAACAGGAAGAAATAAATGGAAGAACAAAGAAAAGTAATTATTACCGGTGATCCTTTTGTAGATACTGGGGGAATGGTACTTGAGTGTCTTATGGAAACATTTCCTGAAAAGAGTATCGATCAACTCATTGATTTTGCTGCTGATGTTTTCGTGTTCAAATGGCAGAGCAAGATAGATGCACTTCAGCTCAACTCGGAAATCACACACAACAGCAGAAGAAATTCAACAAAAGCTGTTGCTGCAGTTAAAGAAACATTTCGTTCATTTGAAATAAAGGGGGAAAAAGGATTCTGTAGAATTTGCGGGAAAAATGATATATTATTTTTATCAGGAAGAGAGCGTTTTTGTCTTTCCGGTTCAGGAGCTCTGGTGAATTTCCATCATTCTCATCAGGGAGGACTGATGCTCTGCAGAGATTGTGTTACAAAGCTCTTTTTTCTTCCTTTTGGGGTTGTGCAAATGAGTGGAAAAATTGCATTTTGCTATACTAACAACATGGTTGTCAGAGAATATTGGAAGGAAAAGACTGTAAAGGAAAATCTTAATAAAATTGGCAGAAATTCATCTGATGAGATTTTAAGATGGGAGTGGAGTAATCCCAGAAATGCGTTGTTTAAAATTGCTGATGAAGTTTATGTATCTTCTGTACGAAAAAGAACAAATAATATAAATGTCAATATTCAGCTTTATCATTTTACCAACTTTGGAGCATCTCCTGAGTGTGAATTACATATTCTTCCTGCTCGTGTGTTCAGCTTCCTTTCGAGAGTTTTAAAAGACTATAGAAAGGAATGGAACAGGCTTCTTCATCGAAATTTCCATATTACTGGTGCCAAGTGGGATGATTCTGAAGAAATATGGAAAAAGAAGGATGTTGCACTTGAAGCTGATTCGTTCAGAAATAACAAGAATACTATCATTGAAAAATTGCTGAGAGATGAAAGTATTTCCAAACATATTTATTTGTTTTACCGGAATAAATTCAGAAGGAACGAAAATGATTTCGATACTTTAATGGCTGTTTACTATATGACGGAGGTACAAGGAATGAGACAGGATCAGATTGACCTTATTAAACGCTTAGGTACTTCAATTATCCAGCTTGCAAAGCAAGAAGACAGTGTTAAGAAGTACCTTGTGATGATTGAGGGTGCAAGTAAAGCCTATCAATTGCGTGGTACACTTTTGAAATTGATTAAAAAGAATTATCTAAATGGAGGAAGTGATCCGCTACTCACGTTGGAGGAGTATGTGAATTATCTTTTCCCAGATGGCCAGTTCTGGGGAGAAGTGAGGGATCTGCTTTTGATTTTCATTTATGAGGTTCTACATAAGGAAAACATTTCGATACCGGATGTAGAATCTATTGCTTTGGAAGAACCGGAAGAAATGAGAAATGAAGTATAAAAGGAGGAAAAAATGAAAACCATTCAGGGATTTGTTCTGATGGATGTTGATGTTGCTGCTTTAAACAACGCGGGAAAAGATAGCTCTTCAAATCTGGATAATGCTGTCTCAACAAAAAAAATTAGAAAAGAGGGAAAAGAGTATCCCTATGTTTCCGGACAGGCTTGGCGATATTGGTGGAGAGAAACACTTGAAAGAAATTTTGGTTGGTCGATGTCACCTGTAATCCGTGAAACTAAAATTGCTTACACAGAAGCTGAACCAGGGAAATACCCTGATGATGATATGTTCGGTTATATGAGAGCTGGTAAAAAGGACGTCATCGATCCGGATACAGGAAAAACCAAAAAAGAAAATATTACGCTCACTAGAGTTTCTCCGCTAAAGAACTCGGCACTTATTGCAGTTGCTTATAATCCCATTATTCAGAACTGGTCTTCCATGACCAGACAGGAAGGAGATGCTGTTCCTTTTACAACCGATGAATATTGTGCGGTCATGAAAGGAATGTTTTCCATTGACCTTGAACGAGCAGGAACATTTTCAGATTATAATAAAACAGGATTCACAAATATAAATGAAACCATGAGAAAGAATTATCTTCAGAATGGAGCAATTGAAATAGAAGATAACCATCTTCCTGATAAAAATGGATCTCTGCATAAACTTGTCAGACTTCCACAAGAAGTGAGAGAAAAAAGAGTTAAAGATGTAATACTGGCGCTGAAATCAATTCATGGCGGTGCAAAGCAAACAACGAACATGGCTGATGTCACGCCGAAGATTATTGTTCTTGCACAATGGAAAAATGGAAATCATCCTTTCTCCCATCTTGCGGTAGAAGATAAAGGGAAAGCAGTGTTTTCGATTGAATCTCTCAAAGAGATTCTCCAAGACTATAAAGGACAGTATGAAGGAAAAATCTATATTGGCAAAAGAAAAGGATTCATGGATGAGATAGAATCGAAGCTTGAGATGCTGAAAGCTGATGGTTTGATTGAATATGGTCCGGTGAACATGATTATTGATTCTTTTGTAACATCAATTAAGTTGGATTGAATCATGAAAGTATACAGGATTCAAATAAGTAGTTGGACTGCTTCTTTCCGCTTTCCCAATATGATCAGCGGATTTCAGCCAACGCTTCCTGTACCTCCTCTCTCAACTATAAATGGATTGATATCTGCAGCAAAGGGAGAATACTTTCATATAACAGATGAGAAAATCGGCCTTGTCTGTATGTATAAAGGGAAAAATGTTGATCTTGAAACCATTTATCAGATGAACAATACTCTCAATGGAATCAAAAGTAATGTCATAAAAAGAGAGTTCTTGTGTGATGTTGATCTTTATATATATACAGATAATCAGGATATTGCTGATGCATTTGGACATCCGGAGTATCAACTTGTTCTTGGCAGATCAAATGACATTGCTTCGGTGAGAGAAATATCATCTTTTGAGACAGAGGGGAAAAAAGTGCTGGAGAATATATGCGGAACTATTATTCCTCTAAGTGTTAAAATGCTTCCCGGAATTATTCAGGCACTTCCTACTCATTTTACTGACACTATTCCGAGACAAAATATGGGAACAAAACCATATTGTATTTTGGAAGAGAAAAAGAATCGAAATATCTCACTGGAAGCGGAGGGTTTTTTTGATGAAAAACATCAATGGGATGTTTACTGGCAACAGATATAACAATCAAAAAGGAGTCTTTCACTAGAAAGGATTCCTTTCAAGAGATTTTATGATATATGCGAAATCTGATAAAACCACTCTTCTGCAACATATTGAGGATTGTGTTTCTGTTTTCAGTTCACTGAGAAAAACAGTGCCTTTGATTGTTGATGTTGCAAAACTCCCTGATTTTTGGGATCTGCTTTTTGTTGCGATTTATTTCCATGATTTTGGTAAAGCACATAAGGAATTTCAGAAAATGATCCTTAATGAGGAAAATGTTTGGCAATCCCAACGTCATGAGTGTTATTCAATTCCATTTGTGGATAAAGTTGAAACAGACAATCATTTAATTATAAAAATGGCGATTCTTGCTCATCATAAGTGCTTTAAAAAACTAAAAGGGTATTTGAAAGACAGAAACACCATTGATTTCGAATTTGTGAATAAATGGAAAAATATTGTACCTTTTCATCCTGAGGATTATGATGAAAATCTCAGATGGAACATGAGTATCGATGGTATTAAAGAGATACTTTCAAAATATGAATCATTCAGACAGAAAGAAGGTATATCGATTTTATTATCCGGAAAAAAAATAAAGATAGATGAATCAGAAAAGCCCCAGGAAATTATAGCAGGAAAAATTTTACATTCAGAATTATGGCTTCATATTATGATGTGGGGTGCAATGAAAATATGTGATCATCTCGGATCCGCACATATTCTTAAAATGAAAACACTTAATGAAAAGAATTTCACTTTCCTACTCCATCTTGGTGAGAATCTAAAGAAGGAGAATAAGGACTTTTATACTCATCAGAAAATCTGTTTTACTACAAGAGAGAATTGTATTCTTATTGCGCCAACAGGAACTGGGAAAACTGAATCAGCAATGGGGTGGCTAAGAAATCAAATCAAAAAGAATCAGGGAAAAACTTTTTATATTCTGCCCTATACTGCATCAATAAATGCAATGCACAGACGATTAACAAGCGATTTGGGACAAGGAGAAACAGTGTTTTCCGATTTTGTAGGTGTACAACATGGTAAAGTAACTGAATATATATTTCACTACTTTGAAAATATTGATCAGGATATATTGAATAGTGATAGCGAAGATATGATGAATAAAATCAAATCACTTTATTGTTCTATTGCTGTTCCTTTGACTGTATGTACTCCTTTTCAAGTATTGAAGTATCTTTTTGGGGTTAAAGGTTTTGAAAAAGGTCTGGTGTTTTTAGCAGGATCAAAAATAATTTTTGATGAGATTCATGCCTATGATGAAATTGTTTTTGCCCAAATTCTTGTTTTGGTTGAGTTTTTAAGAGAAAAACTTAAAAGCAGTGTAATGATAATGACAGCAACACTTCCTGATTTTATGCTAAAAGAGCTTATCGCTGCCTCCGGAACAGAGGTTGTTATAAGAGCTGACCACGCTCTTTTGAGTAATCTTAAGCGTCACAGAATTTATGTATCAGATGGAGATATCTTTGATAACTTTGATAAAATCCGTTTTTCGCTTAATTCAGGGAAACGAGTAATAATCGTATGTAATACGGTTAAAAGAGCTCAGGAGCTTTATAGTCGTATATCCAATAATAGCTTAGTTCCGGAAGATGAAATAGCGCTTATTCATGGAAGATTTAATCAACGGGACAGAAATAATATTGAAGAAAAGATTTATAATTCGTCAACTAAGCTTTTGATTGGGACTCAGGCAATTGAAGTCAGTCTTGATATTGATTTCGATGAGATGTTCTCGGAACCAGCACCACTTGATGCACTTTTACAACGTTTTGGTAGGATAAACAGAAAAGCTTTGAAAGATTTATGTAACATTACCGTTTTCAGAACTGGTGGACCAAATGATAGATTTGTTTATGATGAAAACATTGTGAATAGGACATTGAATATACTTGAATCCGTTGATACAATGCATGAAGATGATATACAAAAAATGTTGAATACTGTTTATCCTGATTGGGAACCCAAGCAAAAGCAATCATTTGAAAATACAAAAATTCTTTTCAAACAATCCCTTGAGTTATTATTTCCTTATACTGAAAATAAAGAAAGAGAAGAAGATTTCTATTCAAGATTTAACGGCAACAAAGTTTTACCTGCCTGCCTTTATAGAGATTTTAAAAATCTTATCGAACAAAGAGAATGGATAAAAGCAGATATGCTTCTTGTATCAATAACAAAGAATAAATTTGCATCATTAATGAATAGAGAAGGAACGTATTTTGATCATGTATCAATTGATTATCCTCTCAAATCTGGATCTTATGACAAGAAAGAAGTTTTGGTAATTTTGTGTAAATATAACAGCCGATTAGGTCTAACTGATGAACATGAAGAAATCAAAAGTGAATTCGTTATAGATTGAGACATTTTTATGACTATCTCCGGCTCACTCATTCAGGCATATATGATTTGTCCGCGTCAGGCATGGCTCATGTCCCGTCAGATTTGCGGCGATAAAGACAATGATTTCCTTGCTATCGGTCGTTTTTATTCTGAGGAATCCTTCAAGCGGGATAAAAAAGAGATAATAGTTGATGATAACAAGATTGATCTGATCAGGGAGGACAATGGAGAGCTGGTTCTGATTGAAACCAAAAAAAGCTCAAAGATGATAAGGGCTTCGAGGGCTCAGGTGCTCAATTATCTCTATACTCTTGAAAACCTTGGGCATTTTGTCAGGGGTGAGATACGGATACCGAAAGAAAAGAAGGTTATACCTGTTCCTTTTGGAGATGCAGAGAAAAGAGAAATTGAAAAAATCAGAGCAGAAATTACTCATCTAATCAGAATGGAAAAAGCACCTGAAGTAATCAAAATCTCTTCCTGCAAAAAATGTTCATATTGTGATTTCTGTTGGAGTTGAATATGAAGGAAACTATTTATGTTTTTTCAAATGGTCATCTTAAACGAAAGGACAACACACTGTTCTTTGAGACCGAGGATGGCACCAAGAAGTTCATACCTGTCGAAAATACAAAAGAAATTTATGCTTTCGGCGAGATTGATTTAAACAGCAAGGTTCTGAATTTTCTTTCTCAACAGAATATTATTCTCCATTATTTCAACTATTATGACTATTATGCTGGATCCTTTTATCCAAGGGAACATTATAATTCCGGTTATATGATTCTGAAGCAGGCTTCATTTTATTCTGACGAGGAAAAGAGGCTGGAACTGACAAAGCAGTTTATCGAGGGAGCTGCTGAAAATGTGCTTAAAATCCTTAAATATTACAACCGGAGAGGTAAAGATGTCTCACAGCAGATAGATGAAATTGAGCTACTTGAATCCCGGATGAAAGAGCAGAAAACTCTCAATGAATCAATGGCATTTGAGGGGCAGATAAAACAAACGTATTATCAGGCGCTTAACACTATTGTTGATAACCCTGATTTTAAATTCAGCGCCCGAACAAAAAGACCGCCGAAAGACTATATTAATGCACTTATCAGCTTTTCTAATTCGATTATTTATTCCACAGTTCTGAGTGAAATCTATCAGACACATCTTGATCCGCGGATTGGTTATCTCCACACCACAAATTTCAGGCGATTTTCACTGAATCTTGATATCGCAGAAATCTTTAAACCTGTAATTGGGGATAGAACAATATTTGCGGTGATTAATAAAAGAATTATTGATAAAAATGATTTTGAAGCATCATTAAATGGAATAATCCTAAACGATAAAGGTAAGCGAAAATTTCTTGAGCAGCTTGAGGAAAGGATGAAACAAACAATTCAGCATTCATCTTTGAAACAGGAAGTTTCATATAGACGTCTTATCCGGCTGGAACTTTATAAACTTGAAAAGCATTTGATGGAAGAGAAAACATACAAACCTTTTGTTATGGACTGGTAATGTTTTTGATACTTTATTATGATGTCGGAGAAAAACGCTGTACCAAAATGCTGAAAATATGTCGGAAATATTTAGAATGGGTACAAAATTCTGTTTTTGAAGGTAAGATTAGCGATGCCGGTTTTGAAAAAATGATCTTTGAACTGAAAAAAACTATGAATATAGATGAAGGAGACTCACTTGTTATTTACAAATTTCGCCAGATGAAGTATTATGAACGAAAGGTTTACGGCGCAGATAAAAAAGGTGATTTAAATTTTATTTAGAATTTCTGTCGATGTCGGATCGTGTAAAAAAGCTGGAGTTTCGACAGATTTATTTTTCTTTTTATTGGAGAGTTCCTTGAAAAATGGAACAAAAGATACGTTAAAGCGTTTTTAAATTATGATTAGTAGTGGTATTTCTGAACTCGCTATGAGCAATTGAAACTTCCTCCTTTAATTCGCTTTCAAATCCTTTTTGAAAATTTCTGAACTCGCTATGAGCAATTGAAACTTATTAGATATTTTAAGAGTTTATATAG
>JAGOCT010000041.1 GCA_017998585.1 Candidatus Cloacimonadota bacterium
AGTTTGATTGTTTGCAGCATTACCATCATTAGCCATTACAACTTTACCGTATAAGGTATAAGTCTGAACAGCTGTCGGAGTCCATGAGAATGTGAAAGGAGCAGTTGCGCCTGCAGCAATCTGAGTTCCAGGTAAAGTTGCAACTTCAGCATCGTTAACATAGAATTTTACAGAGTATGTGCTCTGAGCATTTCCACCATTGTTTTTAACGGTTACAACGTAATCGTTAGCTGTTCCGACTGTAGGAGAGTTTGAACCTGTAATGCTTAAAGCAGCAAGGTCATCACCTAATACCCAGTCAAAACCGT
The DNA here is from genome assembly GCA_017998585.1 of Candidatus Cloacimonadota bacterium. Next base: position 309 of record JAGOCT010000041.1, read on the forward strand.
CAATACGGAAAGTTAATTCGTCAAGAGAAACAACCTGGATACCTAAATATACTGATGTACCAACATAAGAAGTTAAATCTACAGTATATTCTGTCCATGCGTTAGCAATCTGTAAATAAGAAGCTAAGTTAACAGTAAAATCAGCAACAGCATTACCTGTAGTTGATAATTTTACATTGAAATCTTCAAGGTAAGTGCTACTGGTTGAACGTGCCCAGAATTTTACTACTTTGTTTTCAGCAGTAACATTAATCTGTGGGGTTACAAGCCAGTCATTATTACCGGCAGCATTCCAACTTACCTGAGCAACCCATGAACCTTCCTGTGCTGCAGTACCAGCGTTGTAAGCAATAAATTCTTTGGTATCGCCGTCAACGTTGTACACAGTCCAGCCAGTAGGAATTGCACCACCCTCAAATCCCTGTGGGAACTGAGCCCAAAGAGCGGAAGTTAATAGTAAAAATAAAGAAAATACTACTAACATCGTTCTTTTCATTTGAAATAACGAACTCATTATTTCCTCCTATCTTTTTTTTGGTGAATAATCACATCTATAATCATGTTATTCATCTCTAAATAAAAAAATGCCATTACGGCCTTGTGTTGTTAAATCTTTCTCTTCTAACTTCAATTTCTCTTTTCATCTAAATCCTTTTCCCTCTTTGTTTTAGGATTTAAAAAATGGTGGGTGATGGAAGATTTGAACTTCTGACCTCTACGATGTCAACGTAGCGCTCTAACCAACTGAGCTAATCACCCACGTCTATAAATTCCAATTTGTTCAGTTTATATCAGTATGTCAAGAAAAAAAAACAAATAATTCAATATTTTTTGAAATATATTCAATAATTTATTGTTATTGAGTCAATAAGTCGTATTCAAACTCTTATTTTATCTCAGTATTATTTTTTAAGACTTTTTAAGAATATTTGTATTTTCTAGTAAAAATTCTGCGAAAGACAGTCAATATATCTTATTTTTTCATAAAGAAAGTATGGCGCTACGACTTCCATTCTGAATAGTTTGAATGCTCACTGAATAAGAAAGACCTAATATCTTAATTCTTAGATCAGTAAAAATGAGACGGTCTTAAAATAGCCTGTTAAAAGGCAAGTAGCAGGAAAATATACAAATAGTAAAAATAAATAAAAAAAGTTTTGACAATCTGTTTTGAAAGTCGTATAATATTGAGCAGAAATGGGGGTAAGTATGCGTAAGTTCATTTTGAGCGCCCTTATATTGCTCATTGCAGTTATGGGCCTGAACGCAAAAGCAGTGGATAAGAGCACTGCTGAAAAGGTAGCATTGAACTGGATTAACCAGTTAGACACGCATAAAAGTTTTTCGAATCGCATTGTTAAAACAGATGTGAACAGAAAAGACCAGCTTTCTTTACTCTATACCATTCACTTTCAAAACAAGGGGTTTGTGATTGTTTCTGCTGATGATAATGTAGAACCAATCCTGGGTTATTCTTTAAATTCAAAAGCAGATGAGAGTCAGATGAGTCCAGCTACTCAGGCTTTTTTAAATCATTACGCATCGAAAATTGATGTAATTGTGAGTAAAAAATTACAAAATCAGAGGGCAAACCGTAAATGGGATCAATTGCTCAATACGAATTACCAACGGACAGACACACGAGATGTAGAGCCATTATTAATGACAAGCTGGGATCAGGGAGAATTGTATAATGCAAGCTGTCCTCCTGATCCAAACGGACCAGACGGTCATGTTTGGGCAGGCTGTGTCGCAACGGCTATGGGACAAATTATGAAGTATTGGGCTTATCCTGCTCAGGGTACAGGATCTCATTACTATGCACATCCTGTCTATGGAACTTTATATGCTGATTTTGGCAATACGACTTATAACTGGTCTGAAATGCCAAATGAATTGTGGGAATATAATACACAAGTTTCTACATTATTATATCATTTGGGCGTTTCTGTTGATATGGATTACGGTCCAAATGGCTCTGGTGCATTTTCTGAAGATGCCAGAGACGCATTTGTCAATTACTTTAGTTATTCAAGTGCTGCCAGCTATCTTTATAAGACCGATTATTCGGATATTGAATGGTCATCTCTGCTAAGAAGTCAGCTGGATAGTTACAAACCGGTGTATTACGCAGGTAGAGATGCCTCAAATGAGAGTGGTCATGCATTTGTTTGTGATGGATATTCAGGCACAGACTATTTTCATTTTAACTGGGGATGGTCAGGGATTTACAATGGATATTTCTACTTAAATGATTTGACTCCCGGATATGAAGGGAATGAAGCAGATTTTAGTTATGTCCAGAGAGCGATCGTTAATATTGAACCGGCTAATCCAATCGTTAATGATGGTATTTTGGTATGGGAAGGTGTTAGTGGCGGTTCATCGTATAGTGGTCAATACATCTACAATTATCTTCAATCGATGCAGGCACCTTCTGTCTATACAAATTCATTTCCTGTTTCTTTGATTGGATTTGATGCTGTGGTTCTTTCATTTGGTAATTATGGATCAGATATTTCTACATCATTTACCGATGAAATGGCAACTCGAGTCATAGACTATCTGAATGCAGGCGGAAGAGTCTATCTGGAAGGTGGGGATGCCTTAGGATATGACCAATCAGACAACGGCACGCTTTTATCAATGTTTGGTATTGCAGAAAGCACTGATGGCAGTTCTTTAATTTTGGAAAATTTAACGGGTCAACCAGGTTCACTGGCTGACAGTATGCTGTTTGTATCATCTTCGCAAGCGTATAATGGCTGGATCGATATCTTTACTCCTTCATCTGGTATTGTCGTGTTTAAGCATGCAAACGGACAGGATGTAGCGATACAGAATGTAATGTCTAACGGTGCTAAAACAATGTGCTTCTCCTATGCATTAGCAGAATTAAATGATGAAAGAAACAATACCCGTATTGATTTGCTCAACCGTATTGGATTGTTCTTTGGTCAGGCAGCTCCTGAAGGAGATATGTATGAACCAGACAATACCTATATGCAGGCTCATTATATAATGCCTGGTCAAACTCAGAATCATTCGATTAAGCCTGTAGCGGATGTGGATTGGGTTAAATTTGATGTTACTGAAGTGCCTCAGACAGTGATAATAAATACAGATGGAATTGGCAGTGGAGATACCAGGTTGTATCTCTATGCTTCTGATGGGGTAACAGAATTAGCCTATAATGATGATTATTATGGACTGTATTCTTCAATTAACTATACTTTTACTGAACCTGGAACATACTACGCCATGGTTGATGAATATGGTAATAATAATGTTATTGAATACTATACGATTCATCTGGAATTTCAACAGCCTGAGCCCATTATTGCTCCAAGCAATCTGGTCTTTGATCTAAACCAGATAAATGGACATGTCAATTTAGAATGGATGCATGGTACAAGCAATTGGGTTTATGAAAATTTTGATGATGGAGTTGCAGATAACTTCCTGGGTCTTGATGACAGATTCTCCATTTCAAATGGGCGTTTGATCATGAATGGCTGGTCCAATGATACCTGGGCAGGTACGTTCTACAATTATGATTTCTCCAATTTTGCAATGGAATTTGAAATCACCCGTCATCAAAGTGAGGGAAGTCTGACTAATAGTATGGGAGCATTTTTCAGGGCAAATGAATTTAGTGAATATACCATGTCCGGCTATTTGTTTAATATTGTCGCAGCGGGTATGTATAGCGTTTTTGTTATCAATGATAACAGTCCGGTTGTACTGATAGACTGGACACAAAGTGAATATATTAACACAGGCTTAGGCAGCTCTAATGTTGTGACTCTTTTCGCGTTTGGTCCAAACGTTGACATTTATATTAACAGTCAATATGTTAATTCCTTTACAGATTATACTTTTAGTAGTGGAAAAGCCGGACTATGTACTTATGATTCTGTAACAGGTTCTAATCAGGTCAGCTGGGATTATTTTGCTGTAGAGGAAGTGTCAGATTACAGACAAGTTACAAAGGCAAAACCACTTACTCCTGTTTTTACTAGTGGAAACTTCAAAAAAAGTCCGTTAGTGTCACTTTCTGAAAGAAAAAATAATCTTGTACAAGGAATGACCCAATACACTCAAAACAGATCACGTAATTTCCTGTATTACAATCTTTACAGAAATGATCAGTATTATGAAGCAACAGAAGGTACATATTATACTGATTATCTGTATAATTATGGCACATATAGCTATTATGTAACAGCTCAATATACAACTGGTGAATCAGATCCTTCCAATACCGTTCAGGTAGTTTGGAATGAACCACAAGGTACAACTTTGTATGGTTATGTAAAAAATGCTGCGACAGGCTATGGAATTCCTTATGCTTATGTATCAATTGCAGGATTATCTACAACTGCAGATGATACAGGTTACTATGAAATTTCAGGTATCCCGGAAGGTGCTCTTAGCAGTGATTTTACAGCCAGTCCATTAAGTGGTTTTGCACCATTAGGCGTTCAGTTCTATGATCTGTCTTCAGATAATACCCATACACTGTACTCCAGTGCAGATGGCTATGTGGATTATAATAACTCTCATTTTACAATCCACCAAAATCAGATGCAGTATTTTGACATCAATTTATCTCCAATTCTGACTGAAGGTGTATTGAGATTTGTTTTAACCTGGGGAGCTGATCCTTCTGATCTCGATTCTCATTTGCTGACAGCACCAATTGATGGATATTCACACCATGTTTACTATGCAAACCGTGGTAGTCTGACAGATCCTCCATACGCTAATCTCGATGTAGATGACACCAGTGGTTATGGCCCTGAAACGGTTACAATCAATCAGTTATACCCTGGTACATACTCATATTACATCTACAAATACTCAGGATATGGAGAGATATCAACTTCCGGAGCACTGGTTCAGGCTTATAATCCTCAAGGCTTATTGTACAGTGTTAGCGCTCCTACATCTGGTGCTGAAAGATACTGGCATGTATTCAATATCGACGGTGCAACAGGTCAGATTACACTGATTAATCAGCTAATGGATAATCCGCCTGCAAATCGTGATATGATTACCAAATTAAATCTGCTAAATCTGGAAAAGAAACATGAATCAATAGAAAAAGCAGTTCAAAATATTCATACACAAAGAATAGAACGTGAACGGAATGTCATTGGCTGGTACTGGGATTTTGGCGATGGAAACACCAGTACAGAACAAAATCCTTACCATGTATATCAGTCACCAGGAAATTATACTGTTCAGTTGACTACAAATTCTAACTCAGATAGCCATACGATCACCCGTTATGATTACATTCAGGTCATGCCTCCTTACACCAGCCATTTTGAACCAGTCTGGTCAGGTAATGGTTATCAGCACATGAACTTCTATGTTCATTATGCTTATATGGATGGATCTTATGTTCAGTATGGAGACGAAATCGCAGTATATGATGGCATGTATTGCGTTGGAGCGACACGTATAACAGATCCATACATGGAATACTTTAGCATTGTTACTTCAATGGATGATCCTACAACACCTGATATTGATGGTTATATACCAGGTCATCCGGTTACTTATCGTTTATGGCGTGCATCTACAATGACTGAGTACAATGAAAATCAGGTCGTAGCAGAATATCTTGCTGGTCAGGGCATCTTTGATATAGGTGAAACAGTTCAGGTCGGTTTAAATGCTTATGGCTATTATTCTCAGAACATTCCATTGTCAGCCGGCTGGAATATCATTTCATTTAACACAACTCCGGAAGATATGAGTGTTACTAATTTGTATTCGCCATTAGTTGATAATGGGACATTGATCAAAGTTCAAAATGAAAGCGGATATGCTTATGAGTATTTAAGCTTCATAAATGCCTGGATAGACTATATTGGTACAGCTTATCCAACTGAAGGATATTATGTAAAAGTGAATTCCAATACCGAATTGCCAGTTACCGGAGTCCATGTTCCTCTTCCATTGGAAGTACCATTGTCTGAAGGCTGGAATATAATTGGTTATCCATATCAGGAAAGCATGTATGCCATGTCATTCTTCTATGATTTAATCAATAACGGACAATTAGTTAAAGTCATGAATGAAAGTGGTCAGGCAATTGTTTATCTGAATAATATCGGCTGGATTGATGAAATTCAGAATTTCAATCCTGGAGAAGGATATTCTGTTAAGGTTACACAGGATACACAATTAACATACCCTGACTATCAGTATCCTGTATTAACTCATAATAGCATGGTTACACAGAAAAAAGACAAAAAGCTTGTCAGAAATGATAACAATTCTCATTATCAAACAGTCTGGTCTGGTAATGGATACAAACATGCCAATATCTATGTTATCGTAAATGATTATCTTCGCTCAGTGCTTCAGCCAGGAGATGAAATAGCAGCATTTGACGGAGAACATTGTGTCGGTAAAGCGATTGTCAATGGTGGAGAAACTTACTTCTCTCTTATCTGTAGTATGAATGATGGCAGTTCAGAACAAGCCAATGGTTATTTGAGTGGAAATCCTGTTTATATTAGCATATTTACTGCTGATAATCAGGTTGAGTACAGTAATATGCAAATAAATATGATTAGTGGTGATGGGGTTTATACACCAGGTGCAACCAATATAATTGAAATCATCAATCTGCTTTCAGTCAATGAATTGGATATACCAGCGCTTACAGAAATTAAATCCATTTATCCAAATCCATTCAATCCATCGACCAATATTCTGTTCAGTTTAAATAAAACTGGCAAAGTAGAAGTTGAAATATTCAATGTTAAAGGCCAGAAGGTTAATACTCTCGTTTCTGAAGTTAGAAATGCCGGTAATCATCAGGTTAGCTGGCATGGAAAAGATTCAAAAGGTAAGTCTGTCTCATCAGGTATCTATTTCTGTAGTCTGAAAACACCAGACAAACAGATGATACGTAAGATGATTCTGATGAAATAATATCCATATACCAGGTTGCTATGAAAATAGCAACCTGGTTCTTTAGAAAAAGAGGATAACCGGAGGGTAAAGATGATAAAGTTCAAACAACAAAAAATCAAACAATTTCTGCTGATTCTATTTTTGCTTTTACTGATTACAGGACTTCATGCACAAGTGAATAATATGGTCAGCTGGAATTTTGACAATCAAACTATGGAACCTTCTTCCGGAACAGGCTCTTTAAGCTTGATTGGAAATACGACAGCCTCGTATGCTACAGGCTTTGATGGTAGCGCCTCTAACGGTTTTGCTTTAAATACGGCAACATATCCTGTTCAGGGTACAGGGAACCAAACTGCCGGTATTCAGGCGATGGTTTCGACTGTCGGAATGCAGGATTTGGCAGTCGTCTGGTTCCAGAGAAACAGCGGTACAGCTGCTAACAGAACCAGACTACAATATACAAGAGACGGAACAAACTGGATTGATTTTCAGGCTACTCCGCAAAACGCAGTGAATGTTACCTCAAATGGGACAGATACTGGATTTGATAATGGATTATTTATTGCCAGTGAAGGATCTGTCTGGTACATTCGAGGCGCTATTTTTACAGGAATGGGCGGAACTCTCAATAATCCAAACTTTGGTGTCAGGATCGTGAGTGCATTTCTTCCAGGTACTGAAACTTATGTCGCAACTGGATTAACTTCAACATACGGAACTGGAGGTACTCACCGGATTGATAACCTGACAATAGGGCAAATTAACTCAGAAACTGTTAGCCCTCCTGTTATTTCACCAAACGGAGGAACATTTACAACATCGGTTGAAGTAACACTTCAGAGCAGCACAGCAGGTGCTCAGATATACTATACCGTTAATGGTACCGATCCGGTTCCTGATCAGGTCAATCTCTATTCAGGGGCATTTATGGTATCAGAATCCTGCCAGGTCAGAGCAATTGCTTATGTTGATACAATTGGCGTTAGCTCAATTTCTACAGCTGATTTCATCATTGAGATACCTATGAATCATTTTGCTCCAATCTGGACAGGGAGTCCTTTACAACCAATGACTTTCTATGTCAGTCTGGCGAATATATATGGAACTGACTTGAGTACTGACGATGAAATTGCAGTGTATGACGGAGCAAACTGTGTGGGAGTGACCCGACTGACTTCTTCGGTATGGTCTTATCCCTTTGACATGGCACCTGTAGTGACTTCTATGGATAATCCTGCTACTCCTGAGATAGATGGCTTTACACCTGGTAATCAGGTCAGTTTCAGAACCTGGCAACATAATAGTTCTGTCGAGCTGACTAGTCCTCGTTTACAAATCACTTACCTACAGGGACAGCCAATCTTCCAGGCAGACACAACTGCACAAGTTGAGATTGTTGCTGCAAACGTTATGCAGTATCAGCTGGCGCTAATTGCTTATCCTTCAGAAGGAGGAACTACTCAGGGTAGTGGTATGTATAATGCCGGAGATTTGGTTTATGCCTATGCTTATCCAAATGAAGGTTATGTCTTTGATTACTGGGCTAATGCTGATGGCGACATGATTACTTATGACAATCCTTATACTTTTAATATGCCTGGAATTAGTATGGCACTTCAGGCACATTTTCGTCAAACAGTTACCGGTAATCACTTTGTACCAGTATGGACAGGCAATGGATTGCAACACATGAATTTTTATATCAGTGAGGCAACCGTATATGGGGCCAATTTATCAGAAAATGACGAAATTGCTGTCTTTGATGGTGATTTGTGTGTTGGATCTGTAAAACTGGAATATCCGGTTTGGTCTTATCCTTTTGATATGGCTCCCCTCATTGCTTCTCTTGATGATCCGACTAATCCGGCTATTGACGGATATACACCTGGACATCCTGTCACTTTTAAAATATGGCATCATAGTACTTCCTCTGAATACTCTGGCAATTCTCTTCAGGTAAACTATCAACAGGGTAATCCTGTTTTCCA
>JAGOCT010000042.1 GCA_017998585.1 Candidatus Cloacimonadota bacterium
TTCTTTTTGGACAAAGCCCATATATTTAAGATACTTTTCAAAAGATTCTGAGTGAGGATCTGTGATAAAGCATTTAATCCCTTTTCTAAAAAAATATTCCTGTTGCTTGTTAAACAGAAAATCTCCGATTTTATTATCACGATACTCAGGTATCACATACTCAATCTCTATATGCAAACATTCATCCTTTTGACAGGCAATCATCAATCCGGCAGGTATCAGATTTCTTAAAACCACCAGGTGCATATTTTCTTCTTTTACCTGAAAATCAAAATTAGGGAAATATCGTTTAATATCTTCCTTGTAAAAATTCAGAAAATATTCTAAATATACACGGTCTGCAGGCATTTCAAGCAATTTATAATATTCTTTTTTCCCATACATCTGCCATAAATAATAGATATCTACAAATGCGATAAACAGATTTAACAAAGCCACAGGTAAAGAACCTAGCATAAAACCATAAGCTGACATTAGTCCGGCTCCAATTAAATTATACCATCTCAATTTTCTGATTTTTTTCATCATCAGTGATACAGCAATCACAACTGATGCAATATATCCTATCATTTCTATCATTATTCCTTCTTTCTCTTTTCCAATTTTCTTTTTATCCCCAAAAATCCAGACTGGCCATTAAGTCAACTGAAATTCGTATATAATTACTCCATTTGAATATAAAGCGTCTATGATTATATCCAAAATCCTTGTATCCAACACAACTAATTTAAAATTTTTTATTTTTTTCTTGACGTTATTAGCTGATTATGTTCCTATCATTTACAAATGTACTGCAATCATCTAGCTTGTAGTCAGTTCGTGGAGGTGTTTTATGAATCAATTGAGCATCATAAAGGATTACAAATCAGATAATAAATTGAGACTGAGTTTTAATCAACTGGCAAACCAGATATTTGGAATCGATTTTGAGAAATGGTATCAAGCAGGCGGATGGAGCGCTGATTATATCCCTTGGTCTTTTATCCACAATCAGAAGGTTGTAGCCAATGTCTCTGTAAATAAACTGACAATGTTTTCTGAGGGTTTACTCTATAAAGTGATACAAATAGGGACCGTCATGACTCATTCTGATTACAGAAATCAAGGCTTATGTACTGCACTTATAAATAAAGTGATGAACCATCTGAAAAATGAATGTGATTTCTTTTATCTGTTTCCTGAAGAAAACGCAATTCATTTCTACGAAAAATTTGGTTTTCAAACAACCCATGATTTTCAATATACACTTAATTTAAAATCAGAATGCCTATGTTCCCAAAATAATCTGTTACACTTAGACCTTGAAAATGGAGAAGATTATTCCTTATTTAATCAAATTCTTGATAAACGTATCTATAATTCAGATATTTTTTACATTGGAAACTCAAACGCCATCTGCAGATGGTATGTTTCAGGCTTATATGCAGACAACATATACTATTCGCCACGCCATCAAATCATTCTGATTTACAAACTGGATCAGAACAAAAATCTGCATTTATTTGATTTTATTGCCGATAAAAAATGGACACTAAAGGAGTTACAACAGCTAATCCGACATGAGTTTTATCAAAAAATCATATTCTATTTTACACCGTACAGGGCTATTTTAGAATCCTGTTCAAAATCAAAAAACGAGACTATGATGATTGCTGGGAATGATTTCTTACTCAATCGTGAATTTTCGCATCCGGTAACAGCTCATGCATAAATACGAAAATAAATATAACCGCAAAAATACAAAAAGACAGGGAGTGAATATGTTCAAAAAAGGTATCCTATTATTGATTCTGATATCAGCAATGGTTCTATCATTATACGCTGACAGACAGCTGGTGCGTATCACCGGAGCAGAAAAACAGCTGATCGATCAGATTTTTAAGAACAACTATGATATAGCCCTTTATCGGCCAAATCATTTTATTGACTTAGTTCTTGATGAAAACCAATTTAATCAGTTTCAAAACATGAACCTGAATATTCAGATTGTTCAAACTGAATCTCAAATGAAAGAGAATCTCTCCTCTCAATCAAGAGATATTCCAGGATATCGAAATTATTCACAAATCATTGCACAGCTCAATCAGTATGCTAGCAATTATAGTGATATTTGTGAACTTCATAATCTGGGTAACAGTCTTGGTGCCGATTATATCGCATCATCTTATGGAACAGCATATAATGATTTTAATCATCAACTCATTGCTCTTAAAGTATCGGACAATCCAAATATAGAAGAAGATGAACCCTCTTTTTATTTCATGGGCGCTCATCATGCCAGAGAACCACTCAGTACAGAAGTTACCATGGCTGTTTTAGATTATTATTTAAGTAACTACAACATTGATCCTGAAATTACAGACCTGATTAACACCAGTCAGATTTGGTTCTTACCCATTGTTAATCCTAATGGGCAAAAAATCGTACTTGACCAGGAGGATGTCTGGTGGAGAAAAAACATCAGAGATAACAATTCCAACCACCAGTTTGATACTTATAATCAATACGGTTATGGCATTGATGGAGTAGATCTCAACCGAAACTATGGAATTGGCTGGGGATATTTCAGTTCAACAGATGATATTACTTATCCAACATATCATGGAACAGAAGCTTTCTCTGAGCCAGAAACCATGATTATCAAAAATCTGATTGATTCTCACTCCTTTGTTGCGGGTATTAGTTATCATACTTATGGCGGATTAGTATTACATCCCTGGGGTTCATTACCAAATGTTTACTCTCCTGATGGATTAGCTCTGGCTGATCTCGCCAATCAAATGGCAGAAACGATTTTAAAAACGGATGGCAGTAATCAACATTACGATCCAGGCTATGGATGGGAGCTATATGCAGCCAGTGGCGGTCTGGATGAATATGCCTATGGGCAAAACAGTATTTTTGGATATACGATAGAATTAGCAGAAGAATTTATCCCTTCAGCAAGTATTGTAACCCAAACTTGTCAAAATAATCTGGAAGCATCCAAGATAATTGTCTCAAGAGTTAAAAAATCTTGTTTAACTGGCTTAATCAAAGATACGGATAACAACCCCATTGTTGCACAAGTATATGTAGAGACTGTTGACAATACAGGATACCCAAAGCAACCCTATTTGAGTAATGCTCAATATGGAAGATATTACCGTTTATTGATGCCAGGGCTTTACAATGTTACATTTAGTGCATGGGGTTACCAGACTCAAACATTCCTGATTAGTATAGATACTGATCAGCAAACCGTTTTAGACATTACACTTGAGCCATCTGAAGCATGTACAGTCAGTGGATATGTACTTGATGAAACAACGTCTTTACCTGTACCCCAAGCATCCGTTACACTGTTAAATTCAGGAATTGAACCCGTATTTACAGATGAACAAGGTTTTTTTATGATTGAAGAAGCCTGCTCAGGAGAACAAATTGTACGGATCAACAAAGCAGGAGGAGATAAAGTTCAGCATATCATAACATTAAATCCTGGCAATAATACATTTACATTTACCCTTAGTCCGGCATTTATTAGTGATAATTTTGATAATGGAGCGCTTACCTGGGCAAAAACAGGCTCTTGGGGACTTAACAGCAACCAGTTTGTTTCTCCAGACAATTCACTGGCAGATAGTCCTTCAGGAAATTATACCCCTGACAGTCAATCATATTGCAGATTCCCTTCTGCTATTGATCTATCTGAATGCTCAAATGCCTCAGTCTCTTTTATGGCAAAACATCAAATCGCTTTAAAGGGAGAATATATTGCATTTGAAATATCAACGGATGCCATCAACTGGCAGGCATTAAAAATCTTTACAGGTAATCAGCCAGACTGGAGTGAATATTACTTAAGCTTAAATGCATATCTTGGACAATCTGTATGGATGCGATTTGTCTATAATAACAATTACAATAGTACGTCAGATGGCATTTATATTGATAATTTCCAGGTTTTTAAAAACTCAAACAGTGTTTCAGCTAATGATCACAATGTAAATTCCCTTTCATTTAAAGTACTTGGCAACTATCCAAATCCTTTCAATCCGGATACCCATATTCGTTTTCAGATTGAACAGGCTGGTACAGTTGATTTAAACATTTACAATATCAAAGGGCAAAAAGTCTATAGTCAAAAAAAGTCCTTTAGTAATGCAGGTATTCATCAGATAAACTGGTCAGGGAAAGATAATGAAAAACATCCGACAGGATCAGGCATCTATTTCTATCGTTTAAGTTATCAAGGCATCCATCAAACAGGAAAAATGCTGTTAATTAAATAATTAAAAGCGCAAGACAGCAACTTGCGAGAAAAGAGGATGACATGAAAAGAATGATTATATTACTAACGGCTTTATTCTTTATTCTTTCATGTCATTCTCAATCTTCAAAGGAGGCAAATATGCATCCATTAGCAAAAATGAAAACGCCTATATTCTGGGCTGAAGGACATCCTGGCCAGTTAAACAGAGAAAATTGGGTAATCGAAGTCAGCGGATTATGCGAAAATCCAAAAACCTTTACATGGGGTGACTTACAAAAAATGAACAAGACAATTGCTGATGCCAGGTTAACCAGTGTAACCCGCTGGTCTGTCAGAGGGAACTGGGGAGGAGTCCGCCTGTCAGACATCATGGATAGTGTTAAAGCTACATCAAAAGTAAAATATTTAAGATTTTGGTCTTATGGCTCGGTTTATGACACCAGCATCCCTGTAGATATAGCCAAAAAAGATAAAACCCTTTTAGCGTGGGAATATGAAGGAGAATTGCTGACCGAAGATTACGGCGGGCCAGTTCGAATTTTCTGTCCTTACTTGTGGGGTTATAAATCTGCAAAATCCGTCATCAAAATTGAGCTGACAGAAAAATACCATCCAGGGTTTTGGGAAAAAAGAGGATATACAGACTCTGGAAAAATTGAAAAAGGCTATGTAAGAGATGTCAATGACAATTTCCGATATAAAGATATACCTGAAGGAGAAGTAACAGATTTCTAATTTAACTAAACATTGATTTCTAAAAGACTTTATTATCCCCCCTTTTTTAACAAATCTCTCCTCAAATAAAGCATTTTTTGTTAGAAATTCTCATTTTTAAAAAGAAGTTTCTCTTCTTTTAAAAAGCCTTTTTTTTCAATAATTATCGGTTTTCCAAGGATTTGGCATAATAATTGCGAACTTTTTTAAAAATTTAAAATAAAAAGATTGACAAAATACTAAAAATCAGAAATATTAGGTTTTATGGAAAATATAATAAGAGTTCAGAGTTTAGCTAAAAGCTATGGTAAAAAACAAGTCGTCAGCGATATCAGTTTTGAATTTAAACAAGGCGAGATAGTCGGGATTTTAGGACCAAATGGTGCAGGTAAATCGACCACTTTTTATATGATACTTGGTCTAACCAAACCAAATGCCGGTAAGATTTTCTTTAATGATACTGAAATCACCCGAAAACCAATGTATAAAAGATGCCAGCTTGGAATGGCATATCTGGCACAACAACCTTCCATTTTCCATAAACTGACTGTTGAAGAAAACATAATGGCAATCCTTGAAACGATGCCGTACAGTCGTACTGAACGTCGACAAAAGCTGGAAGCTTATCTGGCAGAATTAAATCTGACCCCATTAGCAAGACAAAAAGCCTATACCCTTTCAGGCGGAGAAAGAAGAAAACTGGAGATTACTCGTTCTCTTGTTACAAATCCTTCCTTTTTACTGATGGATGAGCCTTTTGCCGGTGTCGATCCGCTTGCAGTTGCTGATATTCAGGATATCATTGTCAAATTAAAAGAAGAAAAAAACATGGGTATATTCATTTCTGATCATAACGTAGCAGATACATTGTCAATCACACAAAGATCTTACATCATATTCCAGGGGAAAATACTGATTTCAGGAACTTCAAAAGAGTTAATTAATGATCCGGAAGCAAGAAAACTATACTTAGGAGATCGTTTTCTAAATCCAATGTTTGAATAATCATTTTTATATTACAAACATCCTGTTTGTAGTAAGCACAATTCATAGAGTCAGGGGGCATTTAAAAAGATGAATGATTATCTGAATCTGATAAATCGTATAGTCACTTGTCGAAAAGACTTAGGGGGGTATTGTATATGACTCATAAAATGTCACAAAGTCTTTCATACAAACAAATTCAGGAAATGTCCCTGAAACCTCAGATGATTCAGTCTCTGAAAATGCTGGCTTTACCCATGATGGATCTGGAACTGGAACTTAAAAACGAAATTGTAGCCAATCCGCTTCTGGAAATCGTGGAAGATTATGAAGAAGACAATCAAAAAAACGATATAGATGAAATTGAAATCAAAGAAGACGATGGAGAAATCAAACAAACACTGGACGAAGTGAAGGAATTAAGTGAAATTCTCGACACCTGGAATGAATACCATGACGATAAAGATTACTCATCAAAAAGTCTTGACGAAGAAGAAAACAACTATGACAACTACATCAAAGTAGAAGACAATCTTAAAAAAGAATTTATTGAATTCATCGAAAATTATCCATTAAGCGATAATGAAAAAGATTTTGCTTTCGAAATCATTGAGAGAGCAAATGAATATGGTTTTTTACCAGTAGATTATGATATTTACGAAATTGCATCAGAATATGAACTAACAGAAGAAGAAGCAGATAAAGTCCACCAGATGATTTTACATACTAAGCCAAAAGGAATTACCGCCAGATCTATTGAAGAATGCCTGATAGCCCAGTTAGAAGAATATGAGCTGGATGATCATGTGCTTGTCAATATCATTCAAGAAGATTTTAATGATCTGATCCATCGTAAATTTCAAAATATTGCGGATAAGTATGAGCTTACAGAAAAAGAAGTTTTAGCATTCAGAGAACGTATTTCCATCTTAGACCCCAAACCCGGTATGCGGCTTAATACTTCAAAAGCAAATTATATTGTTCCTGATATCATTGTCAGAAAAATAGAGGATGATTACGAAGTCATTATCAATGATTTCTACATCCCAAAAATAGTGCTAAGTAAGCATTACAGATCAATGCTTCACGAGTCTGCAAAAGATAAAGAGACAGTTAAATACATTCGTTCTAAAGTCAATTCGGCTAAATTTCTCATTAAATCAATTTTTATGAGAAACCGAACTCTTGAACGAGTCATGAAATCCATCATCAATTATCAAAAAAACTTTTTTTTCAACAATACAGGCATTTTAGATCCTTTAACTTACTCAGTTATCGCTAACGATCTAAATGTAAATGAATCCACAATTTCCAGAGTAGTAAAACATAAATACGCAGACACACCTTTTGGTATCATGTGCCTGAAAGATTTCTTTTGTTCCGCAGCAGGAAAAGATAAAAACTATGAATCTGTTTCCAGACAAAATGTGCAGTCCCAGATTCATGACCTAATCGAAAAAGAAGATAAAAGAAATCCGCTGAGTGATCAGGATTTAGTTGATATTCTAAAAGAAAGAGGTATCAGCGTATCCAGACGCGTAATCGCAAAATACAGGGAAGAATTAAAGATACCGAATAGTCGTTTAAGGAGAAAATAATGGAACACTTTCAAGTGGCTGTCATCGGAGGAGGACCGGGAGGGTATGAAACCGCAATCCGGTTGAATCAATATCAAATCAGTACCGTCTGCTTTGAAAAAGAGCGTTTAGGCGGTGTATGCTTAAACTGGGGATGTATCCCAACTAAAGCCCTTGTAAAAGTGGCTGACTTATATGCCGAAATGAAACATGCTGAAGAATTTGGTATTCAGATAAGGGACGTAAAACTCGAATTTGATAAAGTTTATAATAGAAAATCTCAGGTAGTTGAAAAACTGGTTTCTGGCATCGAATATATCTTTAAAAAAAGAAACATTCCTGTTATAACAAAGAAAGTGGATAAAATATCTAAAGAAGCAGGAATATATAGCATTATAGCTGAGGGTGAAGTCCAGTGCACAGCTGACTATATCATATTAGCGACAGGTTCTGTTCCAAAAGAGCTGCCTTTTATGGCATTTGATGGAAAATCTATTTTATCTTCCAATGAAATTCTTAACATCTCTGACCAGCCAAAATCACTGGCTGTTATCGGTGGAGGTGTTATCGGCTGTGAATTTGCATCTATCTTTGCACAATTTGGTACTCAGGTTGAAATCATTGAATTCTTACCTGAACTGGTTGCAAATGAAGATGAAGAAGTATCTAAACGACTAGCTCTCGCACTAAAAAAACAAGGCATTAAACTACATTTGAAAACAGGTGTTGAAAAAGCAGAAGTAACAGAAGACAAAGTCATATTGAGTCTTTCAAATGGTAAATCAGTAGAAGCAGAAAAAGTACTGGTTTCTGTAGGTAGAAAACCAGTCTGTGATATCTCTTTTGAAGGTTTTGATATTGTGAAAGACAAGGATTTTATCATCATCAATGATGATTGTCGAACCAATGAACCTTATATATTTTCAATTGGTGACGTAACGGGAAAACTCCAGTTAGCTCATACGGCAAGTAAGCAGGGTTTACGAGTCGCTGAGCTGATTAAAGGAGAAATTAAGAATGAAACAATACATCAGGAAGAACTAATTTACCATAACATTCCCCGCTGTACCTTTACAAACCCGGAAATAGCATCCTGTGGGCTTACAGAAAAACAGGCTCAGGAAAAATATGGCGAAATACACGTTGGCAAATTTCCATTTGCTGCAAATGGCAAATCACTTGGAATGGGTAATAATTTTGGTTTTGTTAAATCAATAGCTGACAAAAAAACAGGAGTAATCGTTGGTTTGCATATTATTGGGCCGGTTGCGACAGAACTGATTGCGCAGGCATCGTTTTTAATCAATACCCAATCCACAGCAGAAGTAATTGAAAAAGTGGTATTTGCCCACCCAACACTGTCAGAATGTGTGATGGAATCAATTGAAGACTTACATAAAATGGCAATCCATACCGTTTAATATTATATTATCAATAAGATTGAATATCTTATGAAGGTATTCAAAAAAGAAAGGGGTACGCTATGCAGATTACAATCACTGCTCGTCATTTCGAATTGACAAAAGCAATTCGGACTTATGTAGAAGATGCTTGTGAAAAATTGACTCGCTACTTTGATCACATCATCAATATTCACCTCACACTTGGTTTAGAAAACAGTCGTAATATTGTTGATATGTCTCTGCATGCTTCAAAATTTAACCTGCAAAGTCAGGCTGAACAAATGGACATGTAC
>JAGOCT010000043.1 GCA_017998585.1 Candidatus Cloacimonadota bacterium
TTGAACAAATTGACTTCCCCTTAACTTCAACAAAAAATCCTCAAAAAATCAACTGTACTATCCGCCTAAGCAGTGAATGTGATTTTCATCATTATGCCAAAATACGCATTGTAAACCAGGATGATACGGATTCTGATCTGATAGAAATCAAAGAAATTCGCAATGAACATAATCAGAAGATTACTGAAATCAAAGCTGGATATCCGGTTAACATTAATTTTGATTTAAATCTGGAATATCATAAAAAAGAAGATTTAAAGATCAATAATCAGGTCTATCTGGTTTCTGATTTTCAACTGGGACATGTCGCTTCTCTACCTGTTAAGAAATTTACTCATCAGTTAAAAGGAACAGTTAAAAACAGGCTGATTCGTGAACAACAAAAACAGATTGTATCAAACTTTAATGATGAGCACTATATGAGAATTGATAACCCTGGATGGCTTAGTATTGTAAATAAGGACGATTTTAGCAAGTTGATCGTTGCATTTACCAAAAGGATATGGCAGGATAAACAAGACTTTATTGCGTTACTGGAAAACTTTAAAAAAGATACATTCATCGAATTGCCCCTCTTTATTGCAGAAGAAAACATCAGTTTTTACAGCAGTTTGGTGAATGAACTATACAAAAACGGATATACTCATTTTTCTATTAGTCAGGTGAATCAGCTGTTGATGTTTGCCGGAATGGAAAATATAAAAATACTGGCAAATGAGAGTATATATACTTTAAATGATTTTAGCATCCGCTTTTTAAATGAACAAAAGGTTGACCGTTTTATCTATCCATTTGAAGATGATATGGACAATCTCTTTACTGGACGAGACAGAAGTGGAATTATTCCGTTGTTCTTTCATCCTAAGTTATTTTTCTCCAGAATGCCGGTCAATGTAAAATCTGAAACAGTTTTTCGAGATATTAAAAATGAATACAGTAAATACATACGTGATGGTATCAGTAACGTTGTTTCCAGAAAACCAGTATCAATTTACCATTTTTACGATAAGCTTTACAAAAAGGGTTTTAGGCGTTTTATGACAGATTTATCCTTTAGCAATCCTTCATCTGAATACTATATTAAAATTATTCATGGATACTATAATACAGATAAATTGCCTAATAGTAGTGCATTTAACTTTAAAAAAGGCTTATGGTAATGTTTAAAGATAATCTTGTATTTATTGCTGCTTTTTTAATCATCTGTGCATCAGTTGTTTTAGTGTTTCAATATGATAAAAATCCTTACGAAAAAATTAGAACAAACACTGAATTAGATAGTTTAGCTGAGTTTTCTTTTATCATCATGGGTGATAATCGGGGAGAGTCTGTAGAATCATGCCAGCACTTTAAAAAAATGAGTAAGTGGATGAAAGATGCAAATGTCAGTTTTGTGATTGGAGCAGGAAATCATGTTAAAGCAGGTGAAAAGAACCCATTTTTGAAGCTGATTCGTTCTGATAAATGGTGGCAAACTCATTTCTATCCGAATATTGCAGCTAACGAGATAGAATATTGGGGTAATATCAATCCCCATAAAGACAAAACATATCCTTTTTACAATTTTTTTGCATTCAAAAATTGCGAAGATAATCATTTTTCACCAGATAACCTGATTTATTATTGTAAAATTCCAGTAAAAACTTATCAGATTCATCTTTTTCAGATTAGCAGTCAGATGAATGATTCATTAGGATCAGGAAATCTTGCTATTCAATTTTTAACGAATGAGTTTAAACATTTGTATAAATCAGAAAAAGACTTGGTTATTGTGATGTCAGCGATTGATTCAGCGCTATGGATGAATCTTCTGACTAAAAAAGAGAAAGATATGATTCATAAAAAAACCGATTTGATTGTTTGCTCTGATAAAAATGGAATCATCAAGAATTATGAAGACAAAAAGGATGATTCGGGGGCTTTAATACTTAATGTGGGATCGGTATGTTTTCCAGATTATAAATTGTTTAACGGGTATCTTCAGGTACATTTTTTTAAAAAACCCTCTGCGTTTTTAGTGCAATATGTTAATACATTAAAATCAAGTCGAGAATTACAAACATCAGATTATGCAGTTTTAAAATACCAGAATGGGAAAAGTATCCCTGTTAACTTCAGAATTGACAGAAGCCTTTATAAAGGGAATCAGAAAATTGTGAATCTTAAAAAAAGCCTGACCGAAGATGAATTGAACAGAATATATAATGACTTTTTAAAAAGAACCTTTCAGGTAGATTTTTCTTCCTTAAAAATAGTGAACTACTATTTGGTTAAAGATATATATAGTAATGATTTAATGACAATGATGCCTTCAAACTATCAATTGATGAAAATAAAGCTGGATGGCTCTCAGATACAACAGATTATGCCTGATTTTATCCCTTATGAGAACCAAAAGGATTACTCAGTTATTGTAAATCAAAATAATGCAAAATATATGATTCAGCAGTTTAATTTAAAATCTGAACAATATCAGTTTATTGATTTTACTGAAGTAACAGCCCTGGAATCGGCATTAAAAGCATACCAAAAACAGGAGACCGAATGAGCCAATGGATCAACAAACTGTCAGATAAGTTAAAAATTCAAAGCTGGCAGATACAAAATACACTTTCTCTTTTTGAAGAGGATAAAACTATCCCCTTTATTGCCAGATATCGTAAGGAACAAACCGGACAGCTTAATGAAATCCAATTGCGGGATATCTATGATGAATATCAGTTTCAGGGGAAACTCGCTGAGCGAAAGGCAGAGATTCTTCAGAGTCTGGAAAACCAGCAGGCTCTGACCGAGAGTCTTAAAAAATCAGTAGAAGAAGCTGAAACGATGAAAATTCTGGAAGATATCTATCTGCCTTTTAAGAAAAAACAGAAAACAAGAGCTGATATTGCCGTAGAAAAAGGATTAAAACCACTTTCAGAATGGATTTTGACGACTAAATATGAGAATGATGATTATATCATGAAGTTTAAGAATAAAGAATTCAATCTGTTAACTAAAGAAGATATATTAAACGGAACAATGGATATTTTGGCTGAACAGTTGTCGTTTCAAACTGAGATCAGAGATTTTGTAAGAGACAATCTGTATCGGAACGGTATCATTGAAACCAGAAAAAATGAAAAAACAGAAGATGAAAAAGAGGTCTATAAGACTTATTATGAAAATGAGTTTAAGCTGTTTTCCATACCAGAGTGGCGGATTTTAGCCATAAATCGTGCAGAGAAAGAAAAAATCCTGAAAGTAAAAATGCTGATGGATTGGAATCGAATGAATCCCTATCTGGAAAGAAAGACAGGGGAAAAAGATTTGGATGGAATGGTGCTGATGCTGATGAAAATTGCCAGAATCAGGGAGAATCACCCATACTTTAACGAATTAAACTTTATGACCAGAGACAGCCTTAAGAGATTGATTTTACCTTCCATAGAAAGAGAAATCAGAAACGACCTGACTGAAAAAGCAGAGAATCGTTCAGTCTCTGTCTTTCAGAGAAATCTCAGGCTTCTGCTCTTAACCCCTCCATTAAAGAAACGCAGTATTGCTGCCATTGACCCTGGTTATCGAACAGGCTGTAAAGTGGCTTTTCTGGATGAGAATGGGGCTTTTATGGGGAATACCACGATTTTTCCGACTCCGCCTTTCAGTAAGATTGAGGAGGCTATTGCTATCATGAGTCGGGCAGTAGAGCAGTATCAGATTAGTCTCATTGCCATCGGTAATGGTACGGCATCACGCGAGACAGAAGATTTCATCAGTCAGTTCTTAAAGAAATATGAAGAGATAAAATATATCATGGTGTCAGAAGCAGGCGCTTCGGTTTATTCCGCTTCTGCAGCTGCCATTGATGAGTTTCCTGAACTGGATGTAACGGTTCGTGGTGCTATTTCCATAGGCAGAAGGGTTCAGGATATGCTCAATGAACTGGTCAAGATTCCCCCTGAATCGATAGGGGTGGGCATGTATCAGCATGATATTTCTGAGAACCTGCTCAAACAGAAACTTTCTCTGGAGACTGAGTCTGTAGTTAATCTCCTGGGTGTGAATATCAATACAGCCTCAGAGTATCTCTTGCAATATATCTCCGGATTAACGAAGAAAACAGCCAAAAATGTAGTGGAATACCGAACACAAAACGGGCTCTTTAAAAACCGAAAAGAGTTGAAAAAGGTAAAAGGGATAGGGGAGAAGGTTTATGAACAGGCTGCCGGTTTCTGTCGTGTACCCGAGTCTGATAATCCGCTTGATAATACAGTGATTCATCCGGAATCATATAAGGATGCTGAGAGAATTATCGGGTTAGCCGGATTCAAATCAGCTGATTTAATAACTAAAAGGCAGATGCTAAGCGAGAAGCTGAGAGCACTCAATATTCAAAAAACTGCGGATGAACTCAAGATATCAGACATATTGGTAAAAGACATAATCAGTGCTTTGACCGAAGGCATAACCGATCCGAGAGATGAATATCCTCAGATTCAGTTAAAAAGCGAAGTAAAGAGTTTTGACTCTCTTTATACCGGTATTCAGTTGCAGGGTATTGTTCGCAATATTACAGATTTTGGTATCTTTGCCGATATTGGGGTGGGTTATGACGGGCTGATATACCGTTCCACCTTTACAGATTATCAGCCGGATACCTTTTATCCCGGGCAGATAATCCGTGTAGAAGTGATCAGTCTGGACCCAAAGAATAAAAAGAGCGGATTAAGGCTGATAGGGTAGATATCACTGAAAGGGCGGTAGGGCAAGCAACCTGCTTGCCAACATGCACTTTTTTTGTTTCTATCGGATTCACATGAAATTCTTTTGCTTTCGCCCATTATCTGCTTATTATATCAGAGGAGGAATTATGTCAAAAGTCTATTTTTTAACATCGCGTGTGCATAAAGGCAAGAGTCTTTTAGAACGCTATGCCCAGTTTATACAGGAACTGGATGTGCCATTTCTTGCTCAGGATAAACAGATTTTAATCAAGACTCATTTTGGGGAAGATGGCAATACGGCTTATTTAAACCCCTTGTATGTTAGAAAAACGGCTGACTGGGTTAAAAAGAAAAAAGCCATGCCTTTTATTGGTGATACTTCAACTCTGTATAGAGGTCGGAGAAATAAAGGGATCAGTCATTTGGAATTGGCTTTGGAACACGGTTTTTCCTATGCTTCCGTTAATGCGCCGGTTGTCATTCTCGATGGTGTAAAGAGTGATTATTATAAAAAGTACGAACTGAATGGAAAACATTTTAAAGAGGTGCAGATTGCCGGGGCTTTTGCTGCTTCAGATGGGGCAGTGATTCTCTCTCATGTGAAAGGTCATGTATTGGCCGGGATGGGCGGAGCCGTTAAAAATCTGGCAATGGGTCTGGCTAACAGAACCCAGAAGCAGAGAATGCATGGGGATATCAAACCAAAATTTGTACAGGCTAAATGTATTGGCTGTCATGCCTGTATCAGAATTTGTCCGGTTAATGCCATCAATGGAGAAGGCAAGCAGATTGATATTGATATTCAACATTGTGTGGGTTGTGCTGAGTGTATTACTCATTGTCCGACTCAGGCAATTCAATTATTGTGGAATGAAACTCCGGCTGTAATGTCTGAAAAAATGGCAGAGACTGCTCTGGCAGCTGTTAAGATGCTGGATAAAAAGCTGATCTATATGAATTTTCTGCTCAATATTACGCCAGACTGCGATTGTGACGGTGCTGTGGATAATCCAATTGTTAATGATATTGGCCTTTTAATCAGTGATGATCCGGTTGCCATTGATAAAGCGTCTTATGATCTGGTTTGTAAACAATTGCCCCTCAGTAACTCACGCATTGAGAATAAAAAAGGGGATATCTTCAAATGTGTTCATCCTCAGATTGACAGTTTACATCAGCTGGTTTATGCGGAACAAATCGGGCTGGGCTCAATGGCGTATCAGTTGATAGAAGTGTGAAATCCAAAGAAAAACATTTACAAATAGTCTGATAATTAAAACTTTGTTTAGAAGACCAGATTAAGGAGTGTATCAAAATAAAATTGAAAATCATGATGAGTCCACTACAAAAAGCGCATAAACCACGAAATACACAAAAAACACGAAAAAGCAGGCTTAAAAATGGTATTTTAAACTACTTTCCTGGATTTTTAAAACATCATTTTCATCTTAAAGTGAACCTATTTCTCATAAAACAGAGTTTTTATAGCAGACTCATGATATTTAAGAGAACAGAGAAGAGAGAATTGTCAATATGATTAAGTATCAGCCAGACTCTCCTTTGTCGTTAGAGAATGAAAAACCCAAAAGAATACTGATTGTTCAGACAGCGTTTATTGGTGATGTAGTGTTAATTACGGCCTTGATCAGAGAGAGTGCGCTTTTGTTTCCTGAGGCTCAGATAGATGTTTTGCTGATTCCTTCCACAGCAGCACTTTTAAAGAATAACCCTCATATCAATCAGTTGATTGTTTATGATAAAAAGAAAAAGAACCTGTTTTTTAGTATTGTCAGTCTTCTCAAATCCAGGCACTATGATCTTGCATTGATTCCCCACAGTTCAGCCCGGACAGCTATCATTCTCTGGTTAGCCGGTATAAAGGTCAGGATTGGTTATAATCGCTGGTTTGCCAGGCATTTACTGACCCATCGGCTCAATCATCGGGTAGATCCGACCCGAAAAGCTCATAAGATAGAGAAACTGTTGAATCTCTTATCATTGTTCACAAAAGAAAAACTGAGTATGGACACTGAACTCTATCCGGATGTAAAAGATTATGAATTTTCAGATTCAATACTTTCTCAAAACACAGATAACAGAAAAGTTGTGTTGATAGCACCTGGTTCTGTATGGGCAACCAAGAGATGGAATAAAGACTATTATACAGAAGTATGTAAGACATTGCAGGACAATGGGCTATTTGTGATACTAAGCGGCAGCAAATCGGAAGAAACCCTTTGTCAGGAAATAATGGAGAAGTGTTCGAATAAAGAATCTGCCGGTATCATCAGTATTTGCGGTAAAAGCACTCTGCTTCAAACAGCAGCTATCATAAAGAAATGTGATTTGGTGCTTTGCAATGACAGTGGTACTCTGCACATAGCCAATGCCATGAAAACGACTGTTTTTGCCATATTTGGACCGACTGTCAGAGGGTTTGGCTATTATCCGTTCAGAGAAGGCGATCATGTCTTTGAAGTTAATTTGCCCTGTCGGCCATGTGGCGGTCATGGTCATCATACCTGTCCTTTAAAACATCATCGCTGTATGAATGATATCAAGCCGGAAATGATATGTGATAAGATACTTTCTTTCATCGCTGAGGAGAAGTAAGTGGTCTTTTCATATTTTCTTTACAAATACCCCTATCAGCTGACCTGGAATACTCTCAATACCTTTAAAAAAAGGGAAGAAGTCATATTCTATGCTGAGGATTTGCTGGATTTAGTCATTTTCAAGCCGGTTCAGAGCTATTTAAAGACCTTGCCTTTAGTAGTAAAAAATAAGAAAATAAAAGACAGAATCAATCATGTATCTGCTGTGCAAGGTACTTTGCCTTATTTTCCAAAAGCCTTAATCATGTGCCGGCACGCCTGTCATAAGTTCCCTGAAAAAAAGATTTTGAAGTTTGGGTTAAGGCACGGAGCCTATCACTTTAAAAAACTGACCAATGCCTCCAATTACAACGCTTTTACGAAGTATTTTGTAACCAGTCAGAACGAAGTGGATATAGCCAGAAAGTGTGGTATCTACTCTACGGTGGCTGTCGGATATCCGAAACTTGATCCGGCTTTTAACGGGGAGATTAGTGAACAGCATTTACAAAAATTGAGTCAGTCACTAAACTTCTCAGCTCACAAGAAAAATGTACTGTTTACAGCCACCTGGGATAAATCCGGTATGTCAGCCATAGATGCCTGGATTCATCGTCTTGATGAAATAACTGAAAACTACAATGTAATGGTAACTGTGCATCCCTGGACTTCAAAGCATTACAAGACTAAGCTTTTAAAAAACAGAAATATTCAATTTATTTCTCATCCGGATATACTTCCCTATCTCATGTTGGCGGATTGTGTTGTAGGAGATACGAGCTCCATAATTGCTGAAGCTTGTGCACTGGATAAGTCGATTCTGACATTTAAAACAGGTCAGGCAAAACGCTCTTTATCAGAAATAGAACAGTTGATAAAAAGTATTTCTTTTCAGATTGATATACAGGATGATTTGTTTAAAAATTTGGAATATGCTGTCGCACATTCTTTTGAACATCACACACAGAGACATTTGGCAAATCAGATTATGTTTGATACTTTAGATGGCAAGGCAGGAGAGAGAGCCGCAAAGATTATTCTTGAATACTTGCCTGAATTAATGATTTAAATCTTTTTTTATCGATTTTAACTGAATTAAAATTGTTATTTTGTAACTGATTTGATAATAATTCAAAAAAATATTTACAAAAAAGCCTTTTATTAAAATATTGTATTCAAATTGATAGAGGGAGTAAAAATGTTAAAAACACTGTTGATGAGTAAGATACACAGAGCAACAATCACTCAGACAGACTTAAATTATCACGGCAGTATAACGATAGACAGAGATTTGATGGATGCTGTAGGATTACAGCCCTATGAAAAAGTAGAAGTGTTCGATGTACAGAATGGAAATCGGTTTGAAACTTATGCCATTGAAGGAGAACGTGGTACAGGTATTATAGGGGTTAATGGCGCAGCTGCACGTCTGGTACATTATGGCGATCAGGTGATTATTGTGAATTATGGTATTTTTACTGAAGAAGAAGCAAAACATCATCAACCTAAAGTTGTTATCTTAAATGATAAAAATGAAATCATAGAAAAGGTCAGAACATGAAAGAAAGTATCAGAGTTATCAGAAGTATTCAGGAAATGAGAGAGTACAGAAACCTGATAAAAGAAACAAAAAATATTGGTTTTGTTCCTACAATGGGTTATCTGCATGAAGGGCACTTAAGTCTTGTTAAACAATCAAATAAGGAATCAGATATTACTATCGTTAGTATCTATGTGAATCCTTCACAATTTGGTGCAAACGAAGATTTAGATCATTATCCCAGAGACTTAGAAAGAGATCTTGAATTTTTGGGTCAGTATGATGTTGATGCTGTTTTCTTGCCAACAACTGAAGAAATGTATCCTGAAAACTATCTGACCTGGATCA
>JAGOCT010000044.1 GCA_017998585.1 Candidatus Cloacimonadota bacterium
ATATAGAAGTGAAATATAAGAAAAAAAATCTTGTATTACTTTGGAAACAAAGGGTTGGAACTTTACACCAACATTTGGGACTTAACTTAACTCGATAATAATCAGTTTTGCTGAATCTCTGTTTTTTTTACAATATTCAATGTGTAAATCGATAAATGTGATAATCTTTTCTACTGGATCTTCGAATTTTTTAAGTTTTTTATCTGCTTTCTCCAATAAATCAGTAATCATTTCTTCGAAGCATTTGATCAGTAAATCATTTTTGTTTTCAAAATACAAGTAAATAGTGCCATCCGCTACTTTTGCCTCTTTGGCAATATCAGAGATTTTTGTCTCATGAAATCCTTTTTGAGCAAAAATTTTAATGGCTGCTTTAAAAATATCGGTTCGTCTGTTGTTCTTTTTATCATTCAGATCTTCGATTGCATAAGCCATTTTTGATCCTCCTTTTACTTTAATATATGAATTATGACTCATTTTTGAATGACTGCTCATATTGTCAAGCGTTTTTTGAATCATTGTTCAGAATTATAGAAAGATTGTATTATTTCACGGGGAGATACTGAGGTGCGGAGGGAATTGAGAGAGTTAAAAGAAACAGACTATTTCATATCACGCGGAGACGCGGAGGCGCGGAGAGAAAAGAAGATAAAATAAACTGAATCAGGGAGAAAAGAGAATTATTCATAAACTAGGAGAATAAAATCTGAATATTAAACCAGAATAACACAATTCTCCTCCGCGTCTCCACGTGAGATACAATTCGTGTTTGTAGTAGGGAATGTCATTCATCATTCATCACTCACAATTAAACGTACCACCCCGTCACTCCGTGACACACTCCACAGGAGGGGATTTTATATTCATCAAATGATTGAGTTACATCTTTATTTTCTCCGCGACTCCGCGACTCAGCGTGAGAATAATACTATAATGGATTTTTCTGTTGATTTATATTGAGCTTTGAATTAGTTGAAGGAACATGATGATTGACAATTCGATGAAGTCCATCTTTTAACTTTTCAGCTCCAAAGTTAATTAAAAGACCTACTTCAAGATTCATTAGTCGAAGATAGGTGAGTAATTGTTTTTTTGATACAGGATTTAGACTTTCTACTGACTTTAACTCAACAATAATTTTACTCTCAACCAGTAAATCACAACGGAATCCTTCTTGAAAATGAACTCCCTCAAACTCAAAATTTATACATTTCTGTCTTTCAATTTTTAGTCCTTTTAACTCTAACTGCTTTGCTAATATAACTTCATATACCGATTCAAGCAATCCGGGACCTAGTTTTATGTGGAGATTTAATGCTGTATCGATAACAATTCCAGTTATTTCATCAATTTCCATATAAGAAAAACCTCTCTTTTCTGTAACAATGTTTCAAATCCTGAGAAAATCATTTTTTATAGCTTTTTTGAGTTCCTCTCCTCCGCGTCTCCGCGTCTCCGCGTCTCCGCGTGAGAAAAGAAAGAGCAGACCTTAAAGCCTGCCCTGTAAAAATAATTAGTCTTCGTAAACTACTGCTGTGCCGGATACTGAGACCATTAGCATACTGCCATTCTGTCCCAGTACTTCATAATCCACATCAATGCCCACAATGCCATTTGCACCCATCGCGTAGGCTCTTTGTTTCATTTCTGCAAGAGCAGATTCTCTGGCAGCGATCAGTTCATTTTCATAAGTGCCTGAACGACCGCCAAATATATCTGTGATACTGGCAAAAATATCTTTTACCAGATTAACACCAGCGATGACTTCTCCAAATACAAGACCTTTGTATTCCACGATTGTTTTACCTTCTAAGTTTGGGGTAGTTGTTACCAGCATGATTGCCTCCTTTTATTTTCTTGATAGGATAATTTAATTGAGTAAGCCTGTCAAATTAAATTATCTTTATTTCTAACCAGGTTTTAAACTTTTTACAGAATATTTGATTGTCACATGAGAATCATCATAAAAATTCTCTGGTAAATCCTTTTTAAACATCTGTTCAGCTTGTTGATACTGAATGCAGTGATTGAATTGATAATACTTCATAACAGGTTTCAGCAGTCGCAATTGTACGGCTTTTTTAACAGAGAGACGTTCCAGAAGTCTTTTCAATATAGCAACACATAAAAGCTGATTCTCAATTTGAAGAGAAAAGCGCTTGATCAAGGCATGGATAATCATCAGAAACACTGCATAAGAAGATATCCCTCTTTTTCTTAGTGAAGGATATTTTTTCTTGTATTTCAAAGCATAAAGTGCCAAATCTTTTTTAAAGAGAGGATTCAAATCTTCCCAAATCAGCTTACAGATTGCATTGATCTGAATGATCGACAAATTTTGTTTTTGAAGACTTCGTTCTGTCTTTCTTCGTACCACACAAACAGATCCGCAGGCGTACCAGGCAAGATTTATATCCCCTGTTTTTTTCGGATAATCATGTTCTTTATGCTTAAAGATGACTTTCATACGTACCTCTTGATGATAAGATACTCATATCTTTAAAAAAAACAATATTTTTCTCACTTATTTCTCTTATCTATCCTGTAGAAATCTCTTTTTTTATCAGCTAACTACTGCCTGCACACTTTCCTGATTCAATCAAATTATCTGTTTAGATGAAGCGGAACTAAGTAGGAACTGAAGCGGAAAGAAGGCGGATTTCATCAGATTTTTTTTTATAATATGAAGTATATTTTTAACAATCAGTCAATTCAGGGGAAAGATCAAAATGAGGGTTTTAAACGCTCAGACATTTTGTAACTGTATTATTTTAAAACCTTTTGAATAAATTTGAATAAAGAGTTTGACAAACTTTTCAGATTATGCTATAGATAAACAATTAAGTAATTATGGAGGTTTTAAAATGGCACATCAGATTAAAAAAGAAGAATGTATTAATTGTGGTGCATGCGAAGGTGTATGTCCTGTTCAGTGTATTACAGAAGTGGATCATGCCCGCCTAATTGATGTTTCTGTTTGTGTGGACTGTGGTGCTTGTAAAGATGTATGTCCTGTTGCCTGTATCAAAGGACCTAATGATTAAGTCATAACAGGATCTGACCAAAATTGAGCCGGATCCTGGTTTTATTCAATTCAATAATAGTCAGTTAGAAACGATGAAAATATTTGAATTTCATTCGTTTTTTGCGAATTTGAGTTAACTTTTTACTGAAACTGATTAAAAAAATTGACATGATTATATGATTATTTTAATTGGAATCTATGAAAATAAGACTGTATTTAACATTAAGATATCTAAAAGGGAGAAGTAAGCTTTTACTTTCTCCATCTAATGTTTTGTCGCTAAGCGGTATCATTATTGGTGTGTTTGCACTTTTGATCGTCTCATCTGTGATGAATGGTTTTAGTACCGATATGATGAAACGGATAATCGAAACCAAAGGAGAAATCCGTTTTGCCAGACAGGATAAACAGCCAATAGTCAATTATGAAGCGATAAGCAGTCAGCTAAAGAAGATTCCGAATATTGATCAGATGAGTCCGGTTGTGCATTGCGAATTGCTTTTAAGACGAAACCAATACACAGCTTTTTCACAATCAGCAGGTATAAAACTCAGCGTGCATGAAAAAGTGAGTTCGCTACTTCATAAAATCAGACTCGGCGAGCCTGATGAACAGGGACTTTCTGAAAAAGGCATCATCTTAGGTTCGGATTTATCATATCAGCTCTTTGCCACGATTGGAGATACCCTCGAAGTCATCTCTCCGGCTGGTTCCGTGATGAGTGCTTTTGGTTATCTGCCAAAAGTCGATAAGGTCAGGGTTATCGGTATTTTTTCAACCGGTTTACCTGAATATGATCAGACGCTTTCCTACATATCTCTTGATCTGGCAATGGATTTAAAAAATCAACAGGGGATTGACTTTTTTGAAAGTACTACTTTTAAGTCTTCAAAATCGGTTCAAACGGCTAAGCACTTTAACCAAAATGCCTTTTTAAAAGCTGATTCAAAAACGAATGAGAGTCTTATACAGGCAAAGCATTGGAGTGAGATTGATCATTCCTTGTTTCAGGCTGTCAGAATCGAAAAGACCGCAATGTTTTTTGTACTTTCACTCATGCTGATACTCTCCGGATTTAACATTATGAACAACAATATCCGCACGATTTCAGAAAAGAAATTTGACATTTCTCTTTTAAAATCGATTGGATTAAGTGAAAAAAAGATGTATCAGATTGTATCGAATATGGGCTTATTTTTAGGCATCTCCGGTACAATTATAGGAGAAATACTGGCTTTATTACTCATCTTGAGCCAGTATTACTGGCAATACATTCAGATACCAATAGCCGGTTTTCCTTTTACGTCCTTACCGGTTGTGATTCGTTGGCAGGATTTCCTGCTGTTTGGTTTACTGGCAATCAGTGTCAGTTTTTTAAGTTCATTGATCCCTGCCAAAAAGGCAATGAACTACAATATGATTCAAGTCTTGCGTGAAAATGAATAGATTCATGCTTCCATAAAACAGATATCGTTCTCAAAAGGAGATAATATGAGCACAGTTAAAGAAAAACTGGAAGACTTAAAAAAACGTGAAGCGAAAGCCATGCAAATGGGCGGTGCAGAGCAGATTGAAGCTCAGCATAAAAAAGGGAAATTAACAGCCCGTGAACGCATTGATTTACTCTTCGACCCGGGAACATTCAGAGAAATTGACATGTTTGTCCGTCACCGTTGTGACAATTTCGGAATGGAAAAAATCAATATTCCTTGTGATGGTGTGGTAACAGGGCATGGTTTGGTAAACGGCAGAGTCGTATTTGCTTATGCACAGGACTTTACAGCACGTGCAGGTTCATTAGGTGAAATGCATGCCGAAAAAATCTGTAAAATCATGGATCTGGCACTTAAAGCCGGTAAACCGGTTGTCGGTCTGAATGATTCAGGCGGTGCTCGTATTCAGGAAGGTATTGATGCGCTGAATGGTTATGGCAATATCTTTTTCAGAAATTCCAGAGCTTCTGGTGTCATCCCTCAGATTTCTGCCATTATGGGACCATGCGCCGGTGGTGCGGTTTATTCCCCTGCAATGACAGATTTTGTATTCATGGTAAAAAATAGCAGTTTTATGTTTATTACCGGTCCTGATGTAATTCGTGCCGTTACTGGTGAAGATACCACTCAGGAAGAACTTGGCGGAGCAATGGCTCATAATACCAAGAGTGGCAATGCCCATTTTGCCTGCGAAGATGATGCACATTGTATTGAAGAGATCAAAGTACTTTTAGATTATCTGCCTTCCAACAATATGGAAGAAGCGCCTGTTTATCAATCATCCGATAGTAAAAGCCGTATCTGCAACGATCTGGACAGCATTATCCCTGATGATCCAAAATCTGGTTATGATATGAGAAATGTCATTCATTCTGTAATGGATAATGGCACATTCTATGAAGTGCATGAACATTATGCAACCAATATTATTGTCGGTTTTGCCCGTTTAAATGGCAGATCAGTTGGTATTATTGCCAATCAGCCAATGGTTTTGGCAGGTTGTCTGGATATTGATGCCTCTGACAAAGCCGCCCGTTTTATCAGAACCTGTGATGCCTTTAATGTACCGATCGTCAGCTTTGTGGATGTACCAGGATACTTGCCAGGTACCCATCAGGAATGGGCTGGTATTATCAGACATGGCGCTAAACTGCTCTGGGTTTACTCAGAAGCAACCGTTCCAAAACTCACTGTCGTAACCCGTAAAAACTATGGTGGATCGTACATTGCCATGAGTTCCAAGCACTTAGGTGCAGATATGGTGCTGGCATGGCCAACTTCTGAGATTGCCGTGATGGGTGCTCAGGGTGCTGCCAATATCATCTATCGTAAAGATATTACAACTGCTGAAAATCCGGCTGCCAAGAGACAGGAAAAGATTAAGGAATACGAAGATTTATTCTCAAATCCATACATTGCAGCTGAACGCGGTTATGTAGATGCAGTCATTATGCCTTCTGATACCAGAATCCGTTTAATTGATGCGCTTGAAGCCATGGCTGGCAAATCAGAACTGATGCCGCCTAAAAAACATGGAAATGTTCCATTATAAAGGCAATGGAGTTTCAATGAAAAAAGATAAAGAATTAAAACAAAAGGCTGCACTGGCTGGTGTGATGATGTTTATTGAAGAAGAAATGGCAAGACAACAACAGGCAATTTCATCAGAACACGGTCAGGTACAAAGTGCCTGGGGACATTATGGTCGTCAAAGTATCATGAGTAATCGTGGTATGATGCAAATGAAATTTAGAAAGAGATAGTATTCAGGAGGAAGAATGTTTGATAATCATGGCATTGTAAAAATGACCGATATGAATTATTCAGCGGACAGACCAAAAGCTGAAAATCCGATAAAGATACAAGACCTGAGCTTTCGCGATGGTCATCAATCCATTTATGCCACACGCGGACGTACTGAAGATATGTTGCCTATGGCTGAAATGATGGACGAAGTGGGCTTTTACTCGATGGAAGTATGGGGCGGAGCTACTTTTGATACCATGCACCGTTTCCTCAATGAAGATCCGTGGGAAAGAATAAAAACCTTAAAAAAATATATCAAAAAAACCCCATTCTCCATGCTCCTGCGTGGTCAGAATCTGGTGGGTTATAGAAACTATGCCGACGATGTGGTGGAAAACTTTGTTGAAAGAGCCGCTGTTAATGGCATTGATATCTTCAGGGTATTTGATGCATTAAATGATTTTAGAAATTTTGAAACCTGTGTCAAGGTGATTAAAAAAAATCAAAAGCACTTTCAGGGAACCATTTGCTTCTCTCTGACCGAACAACGTATGGGCGGAGAAATCTACAACATAGATTATTATCTGGATAAGGCAAAACAGCTGGAAGCCATGGGTGCAGACAGTATCTGTATCAAAGATATGGCTGGATTAGTAGCTCCTTATGATGCATACAATCTGGTAAAAGCGCTCAAATCTACCGTTAAATTGCCTATTCATCTGCATACCCATTTCACATCCGGTATGGGCGACCTGGCGCTCTTCAAAGCCATCGAAGCGGGTGTGGATATCATTGATACCTGTATGGCGCCTTATGCCTACAGAACCTCACATGCCGCTGTTGAGCCGCTGGTTATTTCTTTACTGGGTACAAACCGTGATACCGGCTTTGATATCAAAAAACTGAATCAGATTGATGAAGAAATTGAAAAAATTACACCTAAATACAAACATCTGCTCGACACATCCAAAACAGCGATTATTGATACCAATGTCATTATCCACCAGACACCAGGTGGTATGATTTCCAATCTGGTCAGCCAGTTAAGAGCTATGGGTGCTGAGGATAAACTGGAACAGGTCTATGCGCAGTTGCCTGGCGTTCGTAAAGATCTGGGCATGATTCCACTGGTAACACCTACCAGTCAGATTGTCGGTATTCAAACCGTTAATAATGTACTCTTTGATAAAGAACAGGGAGAATACTCACGGATTACCAATGAAGTCAAAGATTTATGCTACGGACTTTATGGAAAAACAACCCGCGAAATGAATCCGGAAGTTCAGAAAAAAGGGCTTA
This sequence comes from Candidatus Cloacimonadota bacterium, assembly GCA_017998585.1. The sequence continues at coordinate 7,564 of JAGOCT010000044.1, forward strand.
AAGATTATCCACGCGGTGAAGAACCTATTTCCTGCCGTCCTGGTGATATCTTAACCCCTGAAATGCCGGATGTAAAAGAAAAGGCAAAAGGCATTGCCAAGAGCATTGATGATGAACTCATTGTAGCACTTTACCCGTTGACGGGTATCCGTTTCTTAAAATGGAAATATGGTATGGAACCGGTACCAGAAGATGTAAAACCTAAAAGCATCGAAGAAATCAAAGCACAGGAAGAACTCATTCGCAAGGCAATTGCCGGCGAAGTAGTTGAAAAACCGAAGAAAGACAAACCTGAAAATGTCAGAGAATTTGATGTCTTTGTTGATGGTGAATACTTTAAAGTCGAAGTCGCTGTTCCGGAAGGATTCCAGGCAGCACCTGTCCGTAATATACCTCAGGTAAACCGCCCTGTTGCAAGTGCTGCACCAGCAAGAAGCACTGCCCCTGCTGCGACTCCTTCTGTTGCGCTGGCAGATGGTCAAAAAGGAATTGTAGCACCTATGCCAGGTATGATTGTAAGCTATGAGAAAAAACAAGGTGATACAGTAAAAGCAGGCGATACCGTTGTTGTGCTGGAAGCGATGAAAATGAACAATAATCTGACTGCCCCATGCGATGGCACTATTGTATCCATTCCACAGAAAATGGGCGATACAGTCGCTAAAAATGATATTCTCTGCGTCATCGAATAACATTTTAAAATCATATAATTAAGGTGCCTTTGGGCACCTTTTTTCTTTTCTGGTATTACATGCATCTTGCGTGTAGAAAATAGTTCGCATCACGCGGAGTCGCGAAGAAGAAAGATGTTGTAACGTAAGCTACCAGCTTGCGTAGTGAATCTTAGACAAGCAGAGTTGATTTCCTTACATGCTAACGCACCTACGGAGCGGGATTTATAGATCATTGTTTTCCATGCGTTTACGAATCTGTGCAAAAACTAACATTCCGTAGGAATGACCGATCCCCAGATGCGGAAGCGTCTGGTATATTGTATGTTACAAGTTAAGAGGCGTAGGTACGACCGAATAAAATCTACATTTTTGCACAGCCTCTAAAACCGGTGGACTACTCATATATTGCCCTTTCAGGGTATTTTCTGGAAGATCCATATACTAAAGTGCTTTTCCGTCAAATCCGTGTCAAAAAATCTTTTCCGTGGCTTTCCGTTTTTCCGTGGTTGATCAGAAAAGTTCATGTTTATCTTGATGGAAAATTTCTCATTTATTTCTGCACACTTTTCAGAAAACGCCTCTTTTTTAAAACAAAATGAAAAATAATTCTGCCAAAAAGACAAAATCTGCGTTTCTGTCCGGGTAATATATATAGAGGGCAATTTAGAATATATAGAAATATTACCTTTCTTCCGTACTACAAACATCCTGTTTGTAGTCTTTTCTGCAAGCAGGATGTTCGCAGTACGAGATCGGATGAACGGCACTCCGTTTCGCTCATCCCTACAAACC
>JAGOCT010000045.1 GCA_017998585.1 Candidatus Cloacimonadota bacterium
AAACATCAGCAATCAGTTTTAAAACAGGAAGTGCTGATGGTTTTAGATCTGCAGCACCTGTGTTAAACAACATAGGTGCAGAAAGATTAAAATGAATATTATCTTTGTTGCTTGTTACCTTCAACAAATCAGATTCTCCTGATTTTGCGGTCATTTCTTTCATCTGTCGTATTAGTTGTTCTATTTGTCTGTCAGCTTTTCCTCGCCCTACTGAGAAAAGAGGCATCTTGGTCATCGGTAAAACCTGACCTTTTGAAGATTGAAGTACACCTAAAGCACCTTTAAGTGAAGTAGTCGCCATAGAAAATTTATTCTGTTCTATAGAAGAAAATGATATCAGTAATACGAAAAATGTAACCAGTAATGTCATCATATCACCATAAGTCAGCATGTACTCTGGCGCACCAACTTTTGGACATTCTGGACATTTTTTCTGTTTAGCCATTATTTAGATCCTTTTCTAAGTTTTGGAGCTATAAAGGTTTCTAGTTTATCTCTTAATACACGGGGATTATCTCCGGATTGTATTGACAAAATACCATTTAAAATTATATTTTTTTCGAGAACTTCAAGTTTAGATCTTCTGTCCAATTTTGTAGCCAGTGGAATACAAATAGTATTAGCAATCAATGAACCATAAAAAGTGGTAATCAGCGCTACAGCCATACCAGCACCAATATTACTTGGATCGTCAAGCGCTTTCAACATCTGAATCAGACCGATCAACGTACCAATCATCCCAAATGCAGGGGCTAATGAACCTAAGGCATCAAAAATGGATTTTCCCACTTTGTGCCTTTCTTCAATGTTTTCTATTTCAATACCCATTACGCCTTCAATGACCTGGACTTCATTTCCATCCACAGCTAATTGAATTGCCTTTTTTAAAAATTCATCAGACAAATTTCCTAATTCTCTTTCTAAAGCCAATAAGCCTTCTCTACGTGCTTTTTCACCTAAATCAACAAGACTGTCAATCATTTTTGGGTAATCTTGTGGTTTTGAAAAAAAAGCCTTTTTAAGAGCTCCCATTGCACCCATTAGCTCAGGAATTGGATATGACATTAAAACAGCTGATAAGGCACCACCAATCACAATCATTATTGATGCAGGATCAATAAATGACCCCATATCTCCAGCTAAAATAATCGGCACAAAGACTAAGGCATACGCCAATGCCATTCCTATAACTGTTCCGATATCCATAAATTACCTCAATTTTTTCGAGAAGAATCCCAATTTTTAAATGCTCTGCTTTTAAACTCAATAATCTTATCTATAACTTCATCTATTGTTTCTTTAACTATGAGTTTTTTCCCTGTTGTTAAACTTATAATAGTATCCGGAGTAGATTCGATAAATTCCATTAAGTCATTATTGATATATATTTCCTGACCATTGATTTTAGTTAATCTAATCATCTTACCTCCAATCTTGAACCAATTTATAAGAAACACTAAAAAAAGTCAATAAATTGTTGTAAATAATCTTATTTTTATCATTTCGCAATTTTGTTTATTAGATCATTCATTAACAATCTTAACCACCCTATACGATCACATTCTATTATCGACAAACTGATAAGAAATCTTTAGCTTAATATAAAAATAAAAGGGCAAGCATGCTTGCCCATTTAATTAAGCTAATTATCGTTTCATACGATCAATGATAGTTGAAAGAATTGTATCTGCTGTACTGATTACTTTGGAATTTGCTTCCAGTGCTCTCTGAGATATGATCAGTTTTGCAAATTCATCTGTTAAATCAACATTTGAACTTTCAAGGTAACCTGCTTTTATGACAGTTTTATTGTTTTCTCCAGCCCATCCAATAATCGCGTTACCTGATGAACCATTTGAAGAATACAGACTGTTTCCTTCCTTTTGCAAACCAGCTTCATTTGTAAAGTTGGCAAGTGCAATCTGAGCTAAAGTTTTTGTTACTCCATTTGAATAAATACCGGATATAATTCCCTGATCATCTACATTGATATTATTCAAAACACCTAGAGCATATCCATCCTGTTGAATAGCAACGTTTGTACTTGCTGAAGCCAGCTGAGTCATACCTGTAAATGAACCTGCATTACCTGCATTCAGATTGATACTAACTTCACCACCACCAGGGGCATTAAATTTTAAAGAATCTCCATTGTCATATAGGAATGCTTTTAAAGAACCATCTTCATTGAAAGTTACAGTTCCACTATTTCCTGAATGAGGAGCAATTTTACCATCATCGATGACAATATCCCAAAACCATTTGTTTGTTCCAGGCTGAGTATCCTGAGTATAATTTAACTCAACAGTATGTTTCTGACCTATGTTGTCATAAACATCTATAGTCGTACTATGTTTACCTGTTTCTCCTTCTATCTGAACTGCAAATGAAGGTAGCTGAACAACAGAATTATTTGTACCTGCATTTCCAGAAAAATCTGCAGCTAATCCTGACCCTGTATTCGATGTGCCATCAGAATGAACACTTTCAACGATTTGGAAAGAAGTATAATTATAATCATCACTTAATGAACTATCAGTAAATACGATTTTACCTTCTGAATTAACAGATGCGGTCATACCAGCAAATTCATTACTGTTATTTATTTTATCAATTAAATCTTTTAAAGTGGTACCATCATATCCATTAGCTACATCACCATAAGTGAAACTAACTGATTTTGTAGCGCCATCAATCAATGTTGCAAAGACCTCTACAGTATCTCCTTCAACATAATCAGTAGTAACGCTGTCTAAGTCATTTAATTCAATTAAAGATAAATCTGAAGTATCAATTGTTGTATTACCTATTGTTAATCCAGTGGTCATTGTAAATTCTTCTGTAGTAAAATCAATATTAAATCCCTGAGTATCACCTATATTAGATAAACTAATAGAGGAAAAACTCTTACCAGTTGAATCATCAGTTAATTTGATTTTTCCAGTTGTATTATCAATTGTAGCAGTAACACCATAAAATGTTGAATTGATCAATGCAAGTAAGTCTTTCATAGTTGTTCCGCTATATCCGGATTCTATACTGCCATAAGTGAATGTCGCTGATTTGTATGTACCATCAGGATTAGTTCCCTCAATTTTTATCTGACTTCCTGTTGTTAAGTATGCACCACTAACATCCATAAGATCTGATGTAACAGAGACATTTTGAACACTAACTGTATTGGTAGAATCATACATAGATGCAGCTTCACCTACTTTGTAAATACTTACTATACTAGTTGTCTCATTGATCTGGGCATAATATTCACCTGCAGATGGAGTTTGTCCATTAAGTGCATCAAGCATCTGATTAATTGTATAATTTCCATCAAAATAATTTGCTGCATTTGAATCTGTGCTTTGGAAGACCATTCCATCAACATCAATAGTAGCAGGTAAAGGATCTTCTAAAGCTGACATTTTATAATTGATATTTCTGATTGGATCTTCGGATTCATGTGTTTCTGTAGAAGCGGTATGTTTTGAAGTTGCTGTAAGGAATATGGTAGTATTATTTTCTCCACCACTATTTGCGATTAATCTAAATTTCCCATTCTGATCAATTGTACATGTCGATCCATCTGTACTGGTACTATTGTATGCCTGATTAATTTTATCCATCAGATCTTGAACTGTTGTGCCATCTTTTCCGTAAGTAAATGTCCAGTTTTGATTATCATACATCACTTTAGTACCATCACGATGTGTACCAGTAATTTCAATTACATCTCCAAGGTGCATCGTTAATCCGTCTATTTCAGCAAGATCAGTAGAGCTGTTAGCAGATTTTTCATCTACTGTAAATGCTTTACCTCCAACCCATTCTTCGATCTTTGAACCATTTTTATCCAGGTTACAGTACAAATCAATATTACTGGTTGCCTTAGCCGGCTCTTTACGACCAAAAGGTAAAACTATTTTTTGTATAGCTGTAGTTGAAGGTAAATTACCATCGGTATCGGCAGCTCTACCCATCATATAGTAATTTCCACCCTGAGACATTAAACTACCATCATCCTGCACCTGTAAAGCGCCTGCTCTGGAAAAAAATCTTCTGGTTCCGTCTGTTACAACAAAAAATCCTTTGCCATTGATAGCTAGGTCAGTCACCTGACCTGTAGAATCAAGAGAACCTTGTTTATAATTTGTATCAACACTTGAGATAACGGATCCTCTACCAATCTGAACAGGGTTTGCACCACCAAAGTTACCTGCTGTTCCTCTAGCGCCTGAGATTGTTTCTGATAATGCATCAGCAAAAGTGATACGATTTGATTTGAAACCGGTAGTATTTACATTTGCTATATTATTGGATATAACATCCATTTGAGCTTGTTGGTTCTTAACACCAGTGATTCCTGAATAAAGTGATCTTAACATTTTTTCCTCCTGTTTTATTTATTAAGGGTGCATCTGTCGTTCAGCACCCGGAGGCTCCCTCTGTGAGGTCCAGCCTTTAACTTTCTAAGATCATTGCACTGTCAATTTGTGTAAATATATTTTCTTTAATTGAATTTTGATCCATCGCCGTAACCACTGTCCGGTTTGGGATGTTTACCACATAAGCGACATTATCCATCATAATCAAAGAATCTCTTCCCCCTTTTTGAGAAATCCTGCTTACAGCATCTTCCAGACGGGACTTGTCACTCTCATTGAGAGAGATATTTCTTTGTTCCAATCTGTTTAGCGCATGAGCAGAGAACGATAATTCTTTGGGCTTTAGCTGTTCATTGAGTATTTCTGCAAAACTTTGTTGTCTTTTGTTTTCTATACTGGTGTTTTGTTGATTGACAGAATACTCTGAATTAACCGGAATAGGTACCTGATTTACAATTCTGTTAATCATTTTTTTCTCCTTACTGTCCCATTACTCTGGAAATAAACCTGCTGAGTTCTTCATTGACAGTATTTGAAATGCCTGGTTTGCTCATAGTTGTTGTAGTATTGTTACCAGAAGTATTTGTTGAGTTACTTCCATTTTGATACTGTTCAACAGACCAGATATCACTTAAGGATACAGTTTGTCCGTTTACTAAAAGATATGGAGTTCCTCCAGAATAAGTAATCCCTTTAACAACACCATAGTTAATTGTTTCAGCAGTAACGGAACCATAGGCATCCTTAGCTTCAACCGAAAAAGTATAATATCCGGAATCACTGCTTTTGCCATTACTGTCTCTTCCATCCCACTGAAACGCTCTTTCTCCAGCCTTAACATTATTCGCTGTCATTGTAGAAACCTGTTTACCATTTTCATCGTAAATTTTTACAGTTACATTGCTTGCATCTCTTGGTAACTCAAAATACATCGATGATTTTTCTCCCTCAACATGAGTAAATCCGTTTCCAGAAGACTTAACAGCCTTTCCAATCAATGAAATCATATATGAGTTGTTCATGGACTGACTGATCAGAATTTGAGACTGAATGTTTTCATTGATATTTTGAAGTGTTTCCAATTGACTAAACTGTGCTAATTGAGTTGCAAATTGGTCATTGGAGACTGGATTCATTGGATCCTGATACTTTAACTGTGTAGTTAGCAACTCTAGAAATTCATCTTTACCCATAATAGATTTTTTAGTAAGCGTTTGAGATGCAGTACTTTGTGCGTTATCAGATATTCCAACAAGATCGCTACTCATTTTATCTCCTTTCTTTTATATTGTATATTCGATTGAATTATATCCATAATCTTTTTTAATCAAGATATCATCATTCTGAGAGCTTATTATTTGTTCTTCTTGGCCAAAATGATGATTTGAAGATTTTTTTGAAGCGTGTTGTGGTTGATGTTGACTAGATTCTTTGTTAAAATCATACTCAACAAATACATCGTTAAATCCCTGTGATTTTAACTGTTGTTCTAATTGGTTCATATTTTCTTTTAAAGACTCTAGTCTTTGAATATCTTCAACTTCAAAACGTACATAAATCTTTTCGCCGTGTTTTTCGATATTTGCTTTAACTAATCCTAATTCTTCTGTTTCAATTTCAAAAACTGCTTTTTGGTTCTTTTTGTTTTGTCTTAACTGATGAACTGTTTCTTGCAATTTAGGTAAAAAGTCTGTAAACGACATCCTGTTAACAAACTTGGAAAATTCCTGACTTGTATGACTATCAGAGGTTTGATAGTTTTGATTATACGATTCATAATTTTGTGATTTAGATTCCTGATTCAACTCTGATTGATTTTGTTGTTTTGATTTTGTATTTGATGCATTAGTCTTTTCAGTGAATAATTTGTTTTCATTTTGAGATAATTCAGTTTTTTCACTATTTTTTTCAGTCTTATTGTTAATTACTATTGTTTGGATTTTTTCCTGGCCATTATTATCTAGATATTGAACAATAAAGGGCTCTCTGTTATCGATATGATCCTGAATCATATCAATTCCAGATTCTTTAGCTGATTGATTACTTTTTTCAAAAACATAAAACATCTCATCACGCCCTTTCATTCTTTCTGTTGAGCTAATTTTATCACTCGATATATTATTTTTTTGCATTTGTTGTGCCATATCTTTTTCAACTATCTTATTTCTTTTATTTTCAATAATTTGTGAATTTTCTGAAACAATGTTACTAGTATTTTTTTCTTCTATATTTATTGTTTTTTTCTTGTAATCAGGTAAAACATTCAGATCCTGTTTGTAATTTAAAATTTGAGATGTAGAAGTTATTTTGGAATTCATATTATGTATCTTTTCACTAACGTTATCAGATAAATTACCGGAAATATTTGATCTTTTTTGAGGAGAAACTGCCTCAAAGTGTGAAGTTTTTTCGTTTGTTTCTTTCTCTTGTTTGTTTGAAAACTTTAACGGTTTTGATTCCTTATTTTGAAAACCAAAAGACAGCTCATGTTGGTTAAATGAAAAATTGTTTTGAAAATCTGGTTTACTCATTGATTGGTATTTATAATTATGATCTGAAAATTCTACAGTATCTTTTTCATTAACTCTGTTTGAAAAATTTTCCTGATTTGCTTTTATCGGCTTTAAAATATCCATATTAGTTTTAGTTGCATGATCGATTGTTTTTGAATTATGATTTAGAGAATGTTGAACAATTCTTTCTGAAACATTAGGTTGCTTGAAACGATTTTGCTGGTCTTTTGTAACAACGCTAGCTTCTGTGTTTAGGTCTTTTTCTTGATAAACAGAAGAATTATCCGATGAAACTGTTGGTTCTTTGTAATTTAATGTATTTGAAGTTATTTCTAATGAATTTGGTTTTGTATTAAGTTCTGATGTAGAAAAAAGTGGTGTTTGATCAGAATCATTAAAAGAGTTATTTACGATTGCAGTATTGTTATGATTACTGCTTATTTTGCTATTTTTGGGGTCACTCTTATGATTAATAATGTATTCTGTAGAATTATCATTGAATAATTTAGTATGATTTTTTTCAGGTGTTTGAAGTATTTTATTCTGAAAATCAATTTTGTTTTCTAACTTAGAAGATTTATCATTTTGTGTAAATTCTTTAATATGCTTATTTGAATTTTGTTCTAGTGTATCTGAAGGATATATTTTAAAATTATTATCATGAGAACTATAAGTTTTTGTGTTAAAATTAGATTTATCATCTTTAACAAGGTTAACTTTTGCATTTTTGATAACATTTCTGTTTAAAAGCTGATTTTCCGAAGTGGACTCGACATGCTCTATCCTTACTTTTTCAACTATATCATCCTTTTCATAGTTACTTTTTTTGTAAGAAGGATGCTTTTCTACAAAACTCTGTGTATCAGTATGTTGAATAATAGTTTGATTATCATCTGGAATGCTTAAATCAGTTTGTTTTATAATATTAGTTTTAGAAAAATAATTTTTATTTTCAGGTGTTTCTTTTTTTATATTTTTTGTATGATTTAAATTCTTATCATAATTATTTTCTTGTATGGAATCATGATCAAAAATTGGGTTTGATTTAGTATCTGAAATCTGTCTTTTTGCAGTATTTGTCTCTGTATATTTCAATCCCATTTCTCTTGATTTTTTTTCAGAATAAGTATTCTTAGAATTAATTATACGAGTCTGTTGTTGTTCGTTCTGAGTTCCAGTCTTTACCTGAAATTCAGGTTTAGCTTGCTTTTCTGGTGTTTGCACTTTAACTGTATCTGATGCTTTGTTTACTGTTGGTTCAAATGATGAAATCTTTGATTCTGGTTCTACGTTTCGATTACTTATGAAGGCTTGCTGAACCTTATGAGCTGATGTTTCATGATTGTTATTAACAGGATTGATAAAGGCTTCTTTCGTGATACTCTCATGTTTAGCAGAAGCTACTATTGGTTCATTTTTTTCTTGTTTTAAATAATTCTGTTGTTGTTCGGTCTGAACTCCAGTCTTTACCTGAAAATCAGGTAAAGCTTGCTTTTCTGGTGTTTGCACTTGAACAGCAACTGACGCTTTGTTTGCAAACGGATCAGATAATGATATCTTTGATTCAGGTTCTACGTTGCGATTATATATGAAGGCTTGCTGAACCTTTTGAGATGATGCTTCATGATTGTTTTTAACAGGATTGATAAAGGCTTCTTTCGTGATACTCTCATGTTTAGCAGAAGCGACAAATGGTTCTTTATGCTCTTTATTTAACTGAGTCTGTTGTTGTTCAGTTTGAATACCAGTCTTTACCTGGAAGTCAGGTTTAGTTTGCTTTTCTGGTGTTTGTGCTTGAGTTGCTAATGATGATTTATTAGCTAACGGTTCAGATAATGAAATCTTTGATTCAGGTTTCACGTTGCGATTATTTATGAATGCTTGCTGAACCTTTTGAGATGATACTTCATGATTGTTTTTAACAGGATTGATAAGGCTTTCTTTCGTGAAAGGATCTTGTTTATCAGAAGCTACAAGTGGTTCTTTATGCTCTTTATTTAACTGAGTCTGTTGTTGTTCAGTTTGAATACCAGTCTTTACCTGAAAATCAGGTTTAGCTTGCTTTTCTGGTGTTTGCACTTGAATAGCAACTGACGCTTTGTTTGCTAATGATTCAGGTTCCACGTTGCG
>JAGOCT010000046.1 GCA_017998585.1 Candidatus Cloacimonadota bacterium
CCTCAGGATGAAGAGGTTAAACTGGTAAAAGAAAGCCTGCAGCGGATTCCATTTGATAACCGCAAACGAATTGCCTTAAACCAAATCAGTTCTCCTCTAGTAGGGTCTCAGGATAATCTTATTATCTCCAGGAATCAGAACGCCAGTCAACAATCAGCCCAGGTAAACGGGAATAAAGATATGTCTTTGCAACAAATGGCAGAAACACCTGTGGATTTAGTTCAGGCAGTTGTTAATTACATCAGTTCAGGTCAAAAAACAAAAATTGAGGATATGTTCACTTCTCAGGGCTATACTCAGTTTAAAAAAGTATTATCATACGGTAAAGTAAAGATACATCCCGGAGCTCAGGAAATCAATACGTATCAGATGGGCTCTCAACAGATGGTTCGAAGCATCCCCCTTGAGATAGAATTAAAGGACAAAAACCGCAAGATACTAAAAGAAGATATCTCTCTGATACTTGAAAATAATAAAGTCGCATGGGTCAATTTTACGACAAATGATCAGTATATCAATGAAAGTCTGGCTAAAGGAGCAAAACTCGGTGATCAGGCAGAACGGCTCAAGTCAATCCAATTCCTTGAATATTATAAGACCATGTTTGCTCTCAAAGAAACAGAACGCATTGCAGACATCTTTGCTGATTCTGCACTGATTTTTATTGGTTATGTCAAAGCAAAAGCTCCTGTGGATAAAAGACTGTCTGATGTGATCAATAAAGAACTTAAAAAAGAAGAAATAGCTGTTCAAAAACTAAGTAAAGATGAGTATATCGACCGTATTCGTAAAATTTTTAACAGCAATACTGCAATCAATCTGAATTTCTCTGATGTTCAAATTGCTAAAAGGTCCAGAGATAAAGCGATTTATATGGTTCAGCTCAAGCAGGATTATTATTCATCTAACTATTCAGATAAAGGTTATCTGGTGTTATTCTATGATTTAACCGATACTGATAATCCCCAGATTTTTTTCCGTTACTGGCAGCCTTCTAAAATGCAGCCTGAAGAGCTTGAACAGGTTAACAGAATGTCTGGCAGATTTAGATTTTAACAGATTATAACCTAATCATCATAAAAAAGAGAGATTGATTTGAGCACATCAAAAAAAATGATATTGATGATATTAGCCATGATTAGTTCGCTTTGTCTTTTTTCAGAAGTAAGAATGAATCCTCACAGACATAATAAACAAATAGTTGCTTATTATCCAAACTGGCAATGGTACCGTAGAAATCAGCTGGTAAACCCTGAAACGATCCTATACAGTAATTACACAGTCATTAACTATGCATTTTTCAGACCATTAGCCAATGGATCAATCCAGTCCACTGACACTTGGGCTGATGAAGCGCTTCTGCTGGGTCCTATGATCTGGTACCCTGAAGAAATGCATGATCAAACAAAATCCTTACCCTATCTTTGCCATCAGAACGGAGTAAAACTTTTACCCTCAATTGGTGGCTGGAATGATTCTGTCAATTTTCCACAGATAGCGGCCAGTAGTTCACTCAGGCAAATTTTTGTTGAAAGCTGTATCTCTCTGATAAATACTTACCAATTTGATGGTATTGATATCGACTGGGAGTATCCAGGTTTTGCTGCAAACAATGGATCTCCGGCTGATATGCAAAACTTTACCTTGCTATTGACTGATTTACGAGTGGCTTTAGATGATCTGGAGTTAATTACCAATCAGGAATACATACTCAGTGCCTGTTTTGGGAGCTCTCAATCAAATATGCAGTATATTGAATGGGATGCCGTTACGAATCTGGTCGATATGATCAATCTGATGTCTTATGATTTTCATGGTCCATGGGATAGCCTTAGCAATCATCATACCCCACTCTACGCACCTTCTCAGGGTGATCCTCTATGGTGTTTGGATGGTGCATTCAACTTACTAACTCAGAATTACCAGGTACCTTCTCACAAGATTAATATAGGAATGGCTTTTTATGGGAAAGCCCTTTCGAACTGTTCCGATTTGTATGCCACCCATACAGGCTATGATAACGTTCACTTCTCAGCAGATGCGGGTCAACCGCATTACTATACGATATTAAATGAATTATCAAACTTTGAATATCACTGGGATGATCAGGTTAAATGTCCTTATCTGACTAGTCAAAGTCTTAATTGCTTTATAACTTATGATAATGAAACCTCAATTGAATACAAAGTCCAGTACGTAAATGCTCATAATGTATTGGGTGTTATCATTTGGGAGTTAACCGGAGATTATACAGAAACCTCATCAGGCTCTGGTATTATAGATCAGACTCCATTGGCAGAACTGATCAATAATACTTTTAATCAGAATCTGATTCCATATAACCTTAGAGCAGTTTATACAGGTACTTCTATTGTTTTAAACTGGGATTTTGCTTCTGATAACCCTAATAGTCAATTTAAAGTATACCGAAATAACCTATGCCTAACAGAAAATGCAATACAGGCAATGACATATAATGACCTAGATATTTCTGCAGGAAATACTTATACCTACTATGTGACATATATCAATGGCAATACTGAATCTCAAGCGTCTGATACGGTATCAGTTACAGTATTAAGTGCAGAAGAGGTATCTCAGAATGATGATTGTCAAATTAAAACTTATCCGAATCCGGTCGTAACAGAATTAAACATCATCTGCAATTCAAAAATTCACCATCCAATATCACTTGATATTTACAACATCAAGGGTCAGAAAGTAAAACATCTGTATCAAGGCGATTTCAGTCATTATGGGCAAACATTATCATGGGATAAAACAGATGATTCAGGCTGTAAAGTTGCTAATGGGATATACATGATTCGTTTCCAGCAGGGAAATAAGACCATTAGCAAAAAAATCCTCCTTTTAAAATAAGAATATCTTTTGATATATATTGAAAAGGCTCTGGATAAACCAGAGCCTTTGAATTTTCATGAACAGTTTATTTGATGATAATCATTTTTCCACAGACATGGCTGGTATTGCTATGTAACTGGTAAAAGTAAATTCCGGTAGCACATTTGTTATTGTTATCATCTTTACCATTCCAAGCAAGATGATGTTGTCCTGTTTTCAGATTGCTATATTGTTTAACTAACTGACCCTTGGAATTGAAAATTTTCATAGATGCCTGATCATTTTGTCCAACAGTTAGTTTGATATTTACAGGCTGATTTGCACTGATTGGATTTGGATATACATTCTCAATAAATGAATAAGCAGGAACAGGAGTAACAATTTCACCATTGATAACCGTTACAGAAACAGGTCCAAAGTACTCAGAAGACCCATCACATTCAACAGATTGTAACCAGTAGTAATAAGTTTGATTTGCCATTACTTCAGTATCAGTAAATGCATATTGCTGTTCGGTTGACTGATTGCCAGCACTAATGACTTGACCATTCATCCTGTCAGCTCCTGATAAAGAGGACTGTGAATTTCTAAAAAGATAATAACCAAAAAGGCTACTTTCTGATTGGGTGGTCCATTTGATACTAACAGTCTCTGAAGCAGTACATACAGCAGAGAATGAAGAAAGAGTAACAGGAAGAGTGGCATCAGGGTTGTCACGTAAAGTAGGATAGTCTCCAGGGTTTGTTTGCCAGATAGTATCCCAGTTCCAATTAGTAAAATTCCCAGATTGTAATAAGAAAGTCGATAAACCTGTTGAACTGTTAATGTTAGTATTAGGGTCGTTTGAACCACCAAATCCATCAATCAAAGTTGTTTCATTATCCCAGTATGTATCGTTAACATTAGAATATCCAATACTTCCGGCAATACTGCCAAAAGTATTGCTGTAAAATCCGGTTACATCTCCTGCATTGTAGCAATTTGTGATACTTGCAGTATTATTATATCCAACAAGACCACCTGCATAAGCAACGACATTTCCGTGTACAAGCCCTTTATTATAACAATTTAAAATAGTTGAGCTTTCATTTCTGCCTGCTAAACCACCAATCATAACATAATTTAATGTAGATGTAACTGAACCGAGGTTATAGCTTTCTTTGAGAACTGATGTACTGCCATTATCTCCAACAACACCACCGACAATACCTGTAGCACCACCAATATTTCCAGTATTAAAACACTTATCAATCAATGAGTTTCCATTCTGACCTGCAATACCGCCGATAAGTTCACTACTGTCACCAATACCAGTAATCGTAGCGGTATTGATACATTTTAAAACGGAAGCGGTTGTATGATCTGGTTTAACGGTATAACCGACGATTCCACCCACATATCTTTGAGCCGTTATTGATCCGCTGACTTTACAGTTATAAATCTGACTATCTTCATTGTAACCGGCAATACCTCCAGCATTCTGATTACCTGTGATATTCACATTTACCAGTTCAAGGTTTTTAATTCCATAAGGTTCGGTAGATGGGAGATAATGGCAAATGTATCCAAATAGCCCTGAGTTCCCCCAATAAGCAGTCTTGTTTTGATACAGATTGCTAATTTTAAAACCTTGACCATCATAACTACCATAGAATTTTGCAGAACTGTTTCCAATCGAGACCCAGCCCATTGGCACATTTGCTGTATTTACATCATTATCATGATCACCTATATTCCAGCTTGCAGTAACAGCAGCATCGATGTCAGCTGTCTGAATAAAATGGTAATACCATGAAGACTGATTTGTGCTCATCCAGTACAGATTATCCAGATTAGCAATCTGATATGGATCCGCAATAGTTCCTGAACCAAGAGGTTCAACCGCATTTTGAGCCAATAAAACGATTGCCATTAAACTGATTACAGTCGCAAGAAACGTTTTTTTCATTTTTCCTCCTACTTAACACACTTTTTGTGTTTTCCTCATTCATTTAAAAAGGTTGATAAATAATAATTTTATAAAGAATTTTAGTCAAGTATTTTTTAAAATTATTTAAATAAACTAAAGCCATCTATTATTCATATCTTTATCATTTCCACATCGTCTGTATAATTTTCATAAACCACTTCTTCCAGATTAGTCAGTTTTTCCAGGATTTCTTCCAGCTTTTGTACTGATTCATTGATTTTTTTTTGGTGTTTAAGAGTCTTTTCATCAGTGCATTTGCTTTCAAGATCGATAAATAGCATTTCCATATTCGCTTGCAGTACCATCATTGGTTGTCTCATTTCATGGCTTACTGCAATAGCCGTTGCCATAATAGCTTTTTTTTCTGTATCTCTTTTTTCTAGCAAGGCCTGTAATTCTGCTAGTTTTTGCGCTTTTTCCTGATTGAACATCTCCAGGTAAAATTGATGATATAACTTAAAATAATAATTGGCTTTCTTATACTGAGCATCTTTTTGATAAAATATGGATTTCATTTCATAAATTGTGATTAAAGCCCGTTTATTCTGATATTTCTTCGCATAGCTCTGAGCTTTATTCAACATTCTGAAGCAGGATTTCCTGTTTTTGTTAACAAATAATAGCTGACTGTAAATCATGAGATTATTAGTTAATGCCTGAAAATTATTTAATTCTCTATGATACTGTGCTGATTTTTTTACTGCATCAAGTGCCTCTGTATATTTCTTTTGCTGAACATACAGTCCCGCTAAATTGTTATATGCTCTGGCCATAGTCTGAATATTGTTTGTTTTTTGAGACAGCTCAAGATCAAGCAGATAATAATCTCTGGCTTTTCTATAATTTTTCATATACTTATGAACAATTCCCAAATTATTATAAGCATTGGAAAGACCAGAAATATACTGATGCTTTTTAAAAATGACAATACTCTTCTTATAGTTATCAATTGCTTGTTGATACTGAGTAAGTCCTGTAAATACCAATCCAAGATTGTTGTATAAACTAGCAATTTCTACTTCAGCATTTACCTGATCATAATACTGTAAAGCGGTCTCATACAATTCAATTGCTTTATCGTAATTCATTAGAGAGTATTCTCTCATTCCTTTTAAATGATTTGTCTTGCCAATACCAAAAAGATAATCATTATCCTGTGAATAAGAAAATGCCAGATTCAAATACTCCAGATATTTCTCGCCTGGTTGAAAGAGATGAAGGCTTGCTAGCTCAAATAACTTTTTAACTCTCTTTTCCTGATATTCAGCTTTTTCTGGTTCTTTCTCTATCTGTCCAGTGATTTCATTTAATTCATCAGTTAACTGCTTTTCTTTGTCCATAATCGCTCCTCAACTAAGTATAGTGAAAATTATCATGTCTGTCAAGAAGATTATGGAATATCATTTTATCTAAAAATAGAGATTGTTTTAAAAAGGCTGTAAGCAGGATGTTTTTATTTCGAATTCCTTAAGCCGTTGAATACTCGATTGGATGCGAAAAACCGCTTGCTTGTGCAGATGCTTAATTTCTTATTGAGATACCCCCTTAATTGCTCTTTTAATTCCACTGTATTTTCTCATTGCCAGTTTAACACTCATTTCATATCGTAAATTAGCTTCTGCCATTTCAGACATCTCTTTCTCTATTTCAACATTGTTGAGACCTGTATCGTTTAAAGGATTATTTCTATTTACAACTTCAATTAAATTATCTTCTTTTGTTTTGGGATGTTGAATGTGATCCTCATGAGTGGTTTTTTTAGTAACAGATCTTTCCTCTCCAATTCTTTTTTGAAGTTCATTTTCAAATTCTACTTTTTGAGCTTCAAAGCCAGGCGTCATGGAATTTGCTATATTATTAGAAAGTACTTTTTGGCGGGTTGAATAAGCATCTAAACTTTTTTCAATTGTTAAAAGCGTTTTTTTGAACAATAACTGATTCAACATAGCAACCTCCTTTCATTAGAGAATGCATTTATGATGCCAATGAAGTATAGTTTTTAAGCAGTTTTTCATATCAGTAGTTTAACTTCATGAGAATGTTTTTCCAAAAATATGAATTTAATTCTTTTTTTTAATACTCCTTAATTTCATTTCAAAATTCACCAGAAATTTACACAAATATTATCTGCAGAAAATCATTCTGATTTATCATAAAATGAAAACAAAGTGTGAAAAAGAATAACAGGGAAAAGATTCCCTGAAGAAAGACAGGAGACTTTAATGGCATTAGCAGATTTGCATGTGCATTCAATTCACTCTGAGCATCCGTCGGAGTGGTTTTTACAGAAAATAGGAGCAGCTGAGTCATACACTGATCCGAATTTTATTTTTAATACAGCCAAAAATAATGGGATGAATTTCGTAACCATTACCGATCATAACAGGATATCAGGCGCAATACTGCTTCAGTTACAGTATCCGGATACTGCTTTTACAAGTGTAGAAACGACTGCTTATTTTCCTGAAGATGGCTGTAAAGTACATCTGCTGATATATGGATTGACTGAAAGGCAGTTTAATGAAGTACAAAGACTCAGAAAAGATATTTATCAGCTCAGAGCTTATCTGCTACAAGAAAAGCTGGCTTGCTCAGTTGCTCATGCCACTTATTCTGTAAATGGAAGAATCACTTTATCTCATCTGGAACGCCTTATTTTGTTGTTTGATGTATTTGAAAGTATCAATGGTGGACGTAATCAGTTAAATAATGATTCATGGACAGAAAGCCTACATAGTTTAAATGACCAGATTATAACGGATTTATACAATGATTACAATATTGAGCCCATGAGTGATGATCCCTGGATTAAGGGTTTTACGGGCGGTTCTGACGATCATGCAGGATTTTTTATTGCCAGGACTTATACTTATGCTGAAGCAAATACAGTCCAGGAATACCTCAAGGCAATCAGAGACAAAAAAACAATTGCTGGCGGTCGGCATAATGATTATAAATCACTTGCCTTTACCATCTATAAAATAGCTTACGATTTCTCAAAAAGCAAAAGCAAAGGCTTTAACAATCCCATAATCAAACAAATCACAGAAAATCTGTTTGAAAAGAAACATAGCACTATCGTAGATAAGCTGTCCTTTCAAAAGTTATTCTTCAGAAAAAAACAAAAAGAAGAGCCTTTAAAAGCAAAAGTCATTGAACTGTTAGAAAAGCTTAAAACATTTGAGAATGACCAGTTAGATGAAAAATTTGATTATGTTTATTCTCAAATCGCTGATCTGACGGATGAATTATTTATACAGTTTGCAAATAAATTGCTTACAGATTTAAAGTCAGGGGATTTATTCAATTTAATATCAGGGATTTCTGTTTCTTTGCCTGGAATTTTTATTTCAGCCCCTTTCTTCACAACATTAAAGCATATGTTTGCCGGCAGAGAGCTGATTAACCAGTTAAAAGCAAAGTATTTGAATGAAAAGAAATCAGAAAAGAAAATTTTATGGTTCTCTGATACCGTCAATGATTTAAACGGCGTTTCATTTATCGTAAAAAGAATAACCAATATCGCTCAAAATTTAAATAAAGACATCATTCTTACTGCTGCACTTTCTGAAGAAGATCTTAAAAACAAGGATTTACCTTCCGGATTAATTAACTTGCCCTATATCTATGAATTTAGTCTTCCACAATATGAATCCTATCTGATGAGAGTGCCTTCTATTTTAAAAACCATTGAAATAATCGCCAGACAAAATCCAGAAGAAATTTACATTTCTACACCTGGTCCGGTTGGATTAATTGGACTATTGATTGGAAAACTGCTCAACATTAAAATCACAGGGATTTATCATACTGATTTTAAACTTCAATACAATGCTATTGACGAGGACGGTGGAACAGCTGAGTTAATTGAAGCCTTTACCCGCTGGTTTTATATGTCATTAGATACAATTAAAGTGCCTACCAATGAATATATGACTCTTTTAGCTGATCGTGGATTTGCCTCTGAAAAAATGAGTCTATTCAGAAGAGGAATAGAAGAAGAACTTTTTTATCCGGTTAAACACGCAAAAGAACGGCTGATACAGGATCATCATATACTTGCAGGTTTCAATCTGATTTATGCTGGCAGAATATCAAGAGATAAAAATCTTGAATTTATGGTTAATGTCTATTCTCTTCTCTTGCAAAAGCATAAAGATCT
>JAGOCT010000047.1 GCA_017998585.1 Candidatus Cloacimonadota bacterium
ATTATCTATGGCAATACACCCAACCGCATTTGGTTTGTAGATTTCCCGTCTCCAACGCAACCTCATACCCTGAGCCTCAGTCATACAAATTTGGAAGGGGGCAGGGCTGCCATTCGGGAATACTACCCTAATACGCCTTATCATAATACTGTCATTTGGGGAGAAGGCAATATTGATGCCGATCCGCTTTATCAGATGGGAAATGAACACCCATATCAGTTGGGTGAAGGTTCTCCCTGTATTGATGCAGGTACATTGGATATTCCGGATTACAGCTTTCCGGAGACTGATATCATGGGGAATCCGAGAATTGTCGGTGGCAGTATTGATATGGGCGCTTATGAGTTTCAGGGCTTGAATGCGAATTTCTCCGCTTCTCCCCGACAGGGAATCCTGCCTCTGGAAGTACAGTTTACCGATACCTCATCAGGAGAGGTCTTTGCCTGGGCTTGGGATTTTGATTTAGATGGCAATATCGACAGTTATGAACAAAATCCGCTTTACACTTATACCCTGCCAGGTTTTTATTCTGTACGGCTGGTAATCAACAATGGAGAAAGGTCGGTGATTAAAAATGACTTTATCCATGTGGAACCTCTCTCGGCAGATGATATCGTACTCCCTGTCGTCTCTAATCTTTCTGACCCTTATCCGAATCCATTCAGAGGAAAAACCCTGATGAATATGCAGGTCAATGAGCCTGGGAAAGTGAATATCACGGTTTATAACATCAAAGGACAAAAGGTGAGAAAGCTGATGGACAGCTTTAGCGAAACCGCTTATCATCAAATCGTCTGGGATGGCTATGATGAAAAAGGGAAAAAAGCCTCATCCGGGATCTATACCATTCAGATAAAACACAAAAATAAGGTCGTTGGCATTAAAAAGGTGACGCTGATAAAATAGAAAAAGAATTTATTATGCTATTGCATTTACTGCTTTTATAAACTACCGTAAATCCGTCTTGGATATCTGTTTGAAACACAAAACAGAGTGCTTTGATATCCGGATGATCGGTGTTATGCAAGCTCTGTTCTACTTATCGTACCGTGTACGATTTTACATACAATTGGCTCTTCATGCGATATTGATCAGATGCAAGGACTCCTTCTTTCCTCTTTGACTCCTATTCCATTCCTATTCATTTTATTGGAAAATCAAATTGTAAGTGAGATGTTAGTTAGCAAGAAATAGGATCAAAGAAAAGTGTTTTCTACAGGATAGATAAGAGATTCATTCGAAAATTCTATTGTTTTTATTCGAAATATGATTAAACTATCTAAAGGAGAAGCGTAGTGAAAGTGAAATTGAATCAGAAATCTCATGACTACCCTAAGAAAACAGGAGATTTGAACCTTGCCTGGTATCATCAGGGTCGTATTTGCATTAGCAGAAAACAAAAACAGCGAAGCCTGCAACAACAAAACATAAACATAATTCTGGTTAACCAGTTGTCAAAAGCGCTTTGGCAGGATTTAAATCCTGTATTTAAAAAAGATTTCGTGATTTATGCAAAGAGGTATAAACATAAATATCCTTGTCTCAGAAAAAGAGGCGTTTCTTCTTATGCTGTGTTTTTGATATTAATACATGCTCTGATAAAGTGTTATGCAATCATTTGTACAAATCAGGCAGAGTGTCTGATTATTTTAAAAAAACTGTTATTAAGACTATCTGTAAAAAAAGCAATTAAAATCAAACTGATGAAACCAGTAAATGCTTATTATCAGTTAAATCATTTTAATGAAAATAATCCTGTATCTTATGATGAATTGTTAAAAAGTTCTCTTTATTTAGCTTCAAATAACATAGAATATAGTAAAAAACAATACTTTACTCCTTCAGTTTCAGGTTGTTCAGGATTTTTGTAATAAGTTGTTAGAAAAAAATGACAAGTATGGATGAAACCAGATAGGGGAAAGGATTTCTGATTTTTGAAAAGAAAAGTATTCAGGCTTGGTTTAGCCAGTGACTAACTGCTTCTATGATGCCATTTTCATGACATGAAGAGACTTTGTGGAATTGTTTTTTTATATCTTCATGAGCATTATGAACAACATAGGCTTTAGCTGCCCAATTTAATAAGTCAATATCATTGAAATCATTACCTATTGCCATACTGTTTTTCTGATTGATAGATAGTAAGTCGCAAAGATAGTTGGCTGTCTGTGATTTTGAAATGTGTTTAGGGAAGATTTCTATCCATTTCGACTGATGATCAAGTGGAGAAGTGGCTCTGATAACAGAAAACTGATCCAGCGTCTGGCTGAGAAAAATCTCGTGATTTGCCTGATATGATGTGATTGCAAGGAATTGAGATGCTTTTTTGTGGGTATAAGTCAGCGTATCTGCTTTTAGTGCATAATCTGAATAATGTTTTAATCTGGAGATAAAATCACTATTGCATTTGTTAAACAAAAAATAATCAAAATAATGATTGTCTGGTATGGGATGATGTATCATGTAATCAATCTGTTTTTTATTTAAAGCAGATGCAATGATAGCTGTGTCATTGCTACTTAGGCAAGCGCTGAATATAATCTGCTTTGTTTTCCAGTTCATCAATCCAGCTCCAGATGAAAATATCAGGTAATCAATTGGAAAGTCATTCTCTAATACTTTATATGCAGAATACAGAGATCGACCAGTAGCAATTACACGGATTATATTTTGTTTTTGTAAATCTCGAAACATTTGTAATATTTCTTCATTTACCTGACAGGATGAATCACACAAAGTGCCATCAAAATCACTGATCAATATTTTCTTATCCATAAATCCTCTCAATACAACATTCCATAATCTGTATTTTTGTAAAGTTTTTTATGAAAAGAGAACTCTCTCAGCAAAATCCATGCTTATTATTCGTAAAAATTACAAAAAATAATTGGGAATTAAAAATAAAACTTGATTAAAACGGGCTTTTGTTTTATATAGTTTAAATCATGCAGAAATCTTAGGATGAAAGGTCATTATGAAATCACCCTTAAAAATTGCGGTATTAACTTCCGGTCATAGTCGGGGTTCTAATTTTAAAGCGATACATCAATATATACAAAATAAAAACCTGCCATATCAAATTGCTTTTGTAATGGTAACTGATCAGACAGCCCCTATTACGGATTATTGCCGAATGAATCAAATTGAAACGATTGTATATCAGCCAAATCAAAAAATGAATGATTTTTTGATAGAGACTTTTCGGATGAGACCTTGCGATTTAATCGTTCTTGCCGGATTTATGAGAAAAATATCACAAGCTTTTTTAGATAGTATTCAATGCCCTGTTATCAATATTCATCCGGCATTACTGCCAAATTATGGAGGGCGGGGGATGTATGGCAGTCATGTGCATCAAGCCGTATTTCAGGCAGGTGATAAAATATCCGGAGCCAGTGTTCATTTTGTAAGCAATGAATACGACAAAGGCGAAATTGTGCTTCAGCAGTCAGTTGATATTACAGACTGCAAATCTCCTGATGATATTGCCCGAAAAGTATTAGAGATTGAGCATAAGATTTACGGGGAGGCAATTGAAATGGTCCTTTCAAAGGATATATTATGAACAAAAGTCTTATTGCCTTGTACCGTAAGCTACCAGCTTGCGAATCTTCATTTGTTTTAAAGGATATACTATGAACAAAAGTCTTATAGCCTGTCTCTTGTTGTTAATTACGATAACATTATTGTTTTCAAAGACCATTGAAGAAGAAATCAATAATAAGATCATGTACCTTGAATTATTTCCTGATGATTTAAAAGAACGTTATGAATTGGCTTATTTATACAATTTAATGAACCAGTTAGTTGACGCAGAGAGTCAGTATCGGTATATTATCAATAAAGATTCACTTAATACAGACGCCTGGATAGGCTATCTCTGGTCTATGAGCTTACAGGAAAAGCATCATGAAGTCTTATCTTTTGAAGATAAAGCGCTTCTTCTGACCCAAAAAAATCCATCTGTGATGAATATCATGGCATTTACACATGGGAGCTTAAACAGTGATTATGAAGCGATTTATTATTATAGAGAAGTACTAAAAGATAATCATTCAAATCAGACAGAATTATTTTTAGCAAACAAGGGCGTTGCCGGCCATTATTTCTGGACAGGAGATTACTATCAGTTTAATCGTATTAATAAGGCATTCAACCAACTTTTACCCGAAGAAGAAAAACAAAACTTAATGCCGATCTTTCTATATATGTACTCCGGCATTTCTTATGGCTACAATGATAAAGATATTGATTTTCAGACATTTAATCAATGGGTTTCATTAGGTGCATTAGAGGCAGAACTAATCGTAGAGAATAAAAGAGTTAAATCGCAACAGACAAAAACAAATTATACGTTTAAACTCGACAATTACTTTTATCCTGTAAATCTGTCTGCCCAGTTTCATCTGGTAAAAAATGATCAGCGTCATGAGTCTGAGCATAAAGATGGATATGCTTGCCAATTCTCAGTTTCTAAGCCATTTTATCCGTATAAATCTAAATTAGAACCTTATTTTTCATTGGCTTTTTTTGATTATGATTCATTTGATTCTGATAAAATCGGACAGGTTGAAACAGGGGCTTATCTTTATACAGACTTGATTACGACAGGGCTTTCATATAGCCAATCAAGATATCCAAAAGATCACAGATCTTACACTCTCGATATTCATTATAAACTGAAAGACTGGTATGCTATTCAGTTGATCAATGGATTTGGAGATAACAATAATATGATTTCCATGAGTGGTCAAATATTTGATGAGTGGTCTTCAACAAAACAGTTTCATCAGATAAATCATTACTTTTACTGGAAACGACTGATTGGATCTCTATCATACAACCGATCATTAATGAATCGTTGGTCAGATTCATGGATGATGTCAGCAGGAATCAGGTATTAACAAAATATCCTTTCTTATCTTACTATATTTATATCTCTCAGATTTGCTGATTTTTATTGATATAATTACCTGACTAATTTTGAAAAATGATTGTTATATGAGTGATATTACCTTAGGCATTTGAGGATAAATGCATATTTATAAGCCCAGTCTCTATTGTAAGTATCACCTGAACTGCCTCCCCGATGACCGGCATCGATGTCTGTTTTTAACAAAAGGATATTTTGATCTTGTTTCCTGTCCCGTAATCTGGCGGTAAGTTTTAAGGGCTGCCAGTAACTGACACGGGTATCATTCCAGCCTGCACTGATCATCATGGGGGGATAGTCTTGATTTTTAATGGTTTGATAAGGATCCCATTCTAAATAGTTTAAATAATCCGACTGAATCATTGGATCACCAAATTCTTTTTGATTAAAGAGATCACTTCTTCTATCCAGCATCCAGTTAATACCGTCACAGGCAGGTACCTCTGAGATCGCCACAGCAAACAGAGATGGCTTTTTATTAACTACACTGCTGATCAGTCGTCCGCCGGCACTTCTGCCAAAGATCGCCAGCTTTTCTGACGAAGTATATTTTAACTGAATAAGGCCTTCACTGACAGATATAAAATCCAGCACAGAATTTTTCTTTAAAGATCCAATTGAATCCGTGTGCCATTGTCTGCCCATTTCACTGCCTCCTCTGACATGAGCCACTGCATAGACAAAACCTCTGTTTAACAGTGAAAACAAATGTGGTTCAAACCAGGGGTGCTGGCTGTATCCGTAAGCGCCATAAGCTCTTAGCAAGAGAGGATTTGACCCATCAAAATTAAAAAGATCTGTTTTATAAACAAGTGAAACGGGGATAGATTTGCCATCATGTGACTCTATAAAAATCATATCACTCTGGTAGTCATTTTCATCGTAATATTCAAAAGACTTTTGAGATTGGATGCTTAACTTCTTCATTTTTAAATCATATCGATAAGTCGTTTCTGGTTTTAGAACGGAGGTATAGGTAAAATCAAAATAATCCTGAGAAGAGTTTCCTGAGTCGATTTTGCTGATAGAATAGGTTTCTTCAGGAAACTGGATGTAATTATCATCTTTATCCTTCAAATTAATACAATTAATTTGTTGTGAGCCCCATTTTTCTTCAAACAGAATGATATGATCTTTGCATATCATATAATCATATAAGGAGGTTTGTTCATCGAATTGTCTTATAAGTGTTGTTTTTTCTGGCTGATTGATTGGGAAAGAGAAGAGTTTATCATTTTCAAACATAAAAACGGTATCGTAATACAGCCCATAAACATAAGTATTAGGTCTTTTTGGAAAAAGTGGTTTAAAATGACTAAGTGGTTTCTTTCGGTTGAGATACCAGGCTTCGGATTGATCTCTGTCTGAAATAATATATTGAATAAACTGATCCTGTTCAATCAAATCCACACTGCCTGTTTCTGACGGATTTTCATAAATCAGTTTATCTTCTGAAAAAGCGGTACCGGTTTGATGTCGATAAAGTCTTTTAAATTGAAATGGATAATCTCTTGATACATAAAACAGATAAGATTTTGCTCCCCAGCTAAACATATGCGATACGCCGTAAAGACTATCAGCCGGTTCATCAAGTGTCTTAAGATTTTTAATGAAGAGAGTGCCAATTTCTTTTCCTTCAAAATCAATCAAATAAGCCATATAGCGATTATCCGGACTAATCTTCCAGGCAATCAGTTTAGCAAATTTCTGACCCTCAGATATTTTTTGCATATCCAGTATCTTGGTCTCTTTCACCCCTTTTTTTTGATATAAATTTTTAAAGCCACCTTCTTCCCATTTTTCAAAATACTTTACTTTACCTACTTCTTGATATATGATATTTTTAGATTTCTCATAAAATGAATAAAACTCTTTTAATAATTGTTTTTGAAGCGCTTGAGTATCTGCCATCACTGAATCAGCATAGAGATTTTCCTGTACGATGTAATTCATTACTTCAGGGTCATTCTTGTCCTGAAGCCAATGATACTCATCCAGTAATTTGTCCCCGTGCAATTCAAGGCAGAATTCCTTTTTATCCGCTGTTGGTACACCAAACAAACTGATTGAAAAAAGCAGATTTCCTAAAACCATCATTAGTAATACAATTCTTCTCTCTTTCATAATAATCCTCCTTAATCTATCATTCTACAAATTGTTGATAATCTTTAAAAATGTCAAGTAACAAATTTCTTGAAAAAATACAAGCCCGAATATTTAAATCCGGGCTTTTTTGTTATTGATTATTTTAAATCAAAGTCAGAATTTAAAGATGCTTTTTTCTGTATCTTTTCTTTACGCTGCTCTTTCTTAACTCTGTCATTTGTTCTGTTTTTGAGCGTATTGATTTCTTTTTTTAATTTTCGATAGGAATCTAATCTATCTTCATCCAGAAGTCCATTATCAATGGCTTCTTTGACTGCACAGTCGGGTTCTGATCGATGTCTGCAATCAGAAAACCGGCATTGGGATTCAAGTTCCATTATATCGTCAAAGAGCTCATTTAATTGTTCTTCGTTACCAATCACTTTGATATCTCTCAAACCTGGGTTATCAATAATGATCAAACCGGATGGCAGAATCGTCATTTCCCTGTGAGTGGTTGTGTGTTTGCCTCTGTTATCTCCTGCCCGGACTTCTTTTACACTCATAACCTGATCTCCGTATAATCGGTTTAATAAGGTTGATTTACCTGTACCGGATGCTCCGATTAAAGAAATGGTTTTCCCTGATTGCATATAATCAGCTAATTGATCAACACCATAACCTGTCATTGCACTGATTTGAAAAACAGGCATCTCTTTGGCAATTTGCTTTACTTCACTTTCTTTTTCGGAAGCATTGGAACAAATATCTGCCTTATTCAGCAGAATGACTCCCTGAGCACCACTTTCACGAATCAGTAACATATATCTTTCAATCGTTCTAAGATTATAATCATACACCAACGAAACGACTAAAAAGACATAGTCCACATTTGCAGATAAAACCTGCTGATCAGAACTGCCGGTTTTTTCGAAATTTCTGCCAAAAGTATCTTTTTGTTTTCGGCAAAAACAAGAGGTTCTCGGTAAAACCTGAATGATATGATAAAGATCGGATTGTTTTCTTCTTTCAACTAAAACCCAATCTCCTACAGCAGGGAATTCTTTTCTGCTTTTGAATGATTTGAAGAGTAAGTCTCCCAGTAATGCATCAAATTCTCCATTCTCACTGATGATTTTATATCTGTTTCTTGATTCACTGACCACTCTGGCAGGAATCAAATTCTTATCCTTTTGTAAGCCTGACGATTGCATTACAGGCTTCATTTTTTCAAGTGCATCTTCAAAATGGCTGCTCCAGCCTAATTCTCGTAAACAATACATTGTTCCTCCATAATTTTTTTGTGACTGAGGAACCTTTTTGGTTTCTCAGTTCTTTAATGAGCTCCTGTTTGCTTTTCTGACAATCATCTTTCCTCCTTTTTTGACTGAAACAAAAAACCTGAAGGAATCCGTCCTTCAGGTCTATAAAATATATAAACAAATGAGAACGGACTTCTCCGGCCTCATTTGCTATTCATTTTCTATTTTATCGTACTACAAGCATCTTGCTTGTAGCTTTATTTACGCAAGCTGGTAGCTTGCGCTACAACTTTTCTGCAAGCAGGATGCTCGCAGTACGGTTTTTAACTGATTCATAACAAAATCTGACCGGTTTGCTTATCTGGCATCTCCAATAGTATTGATCATTTTCATCTTGTACCTCCGATTTGTTATTTGTATGTAATTTAAAAAAATAAGCATCATTTTTGTCAAGTTTTTTATTTAATAAAAAGAGACTATTAATCGGATTTTCAGATAAAGCTGTCTTCAGAAAGTGAAAAATAATGTTTTTTGAAAGTTTTATCCAGAACTGACATCATTTTAAAAGTAATCACTTTTTTACATTATATCTTACTTTCTTTCTCTTGAAAGAAATAAAGTAAGCAAAGAAAGTTCAAGCGCTGTTATAAAAATCCTGTCTCCAGTCACTCTCTTGGGCTCCACCGCAAAC